>NC_019695.1:4812032-5112784 GCF_000317125.1 Chroococcidiopsis thermalis PCC 7203 | reverse complement strand
CGATGCCAGACTCACCTTTGACAAAGCGCCGAATATCATCTCGATAGCGTCCGTTCCACTCTGCCCAACGATACCCTGGGAAATAGCCAATTTGGTAAAGTCCAGCCGCATCCCAAGCTTCAGCAATGATTTTGGTATCGGCAAGCGTTTCAGATAACTCGATATTCCAAATGGCTGGCGGATACTGTAACGGCACTCCATCTTGCCCGCGAGATAGGACTGACCCTTCATCAAAGCGGAAGCCGTCAATATGCAATTCTTTCACCCAGTATTCGAGAGACTCGACAATTAGCTTTTCAGGGATGGGATGGTTGCAGTTGAATGTGTTGCCGCAGCCAGTGTAATCGTAGTAGTACTGCTTATCTCCTGCCACCAGATAGTAGTAGATGCTATTATCAATGCCCTTAAAGCAGAAGACAGGTCCCTGATGGTTGCCTTCATCGGTGTGGTTAAAAACTACATCCAAGATTACTTCAATCCCAGCTTGATGCAGGGCTTTAACCATGTCGCGAAACTCTCGAACGTGGTTGCCGATTTGAGGGTTAACGCAATAACCAGTGTGAGGGGCAAAGTAACTCATAGTACTGTAGCCCCAGTAGTTCTTCAGGGGCTTGCCGTCCACATCCCGCAGAATTTCTGTGTCGTCGAACTCGAATACAGGCATGAGTTCAACTGCTGTAACGCCTAATTCCTTAAGGTAAGGAATTTTTTCGATCGCTCCAGCGAATGTTCCTGGATGCTTGACACTCGATGTCGGTGACTTAGTAAACCCGCCAATATGCATCTCATAGATGATAGTTTCGCTCATGGGACGATTGAGCGGGCGATCGCCTTCCCAGTCATATTCTGATGTATCAATGACAACACTTCTCATTGATGTCGTCAAATTATCACCAGGTAAACATGCATTCATTCGCTGCCAAAGAGTTTTGTTATTTCCTTTAGCATATGGGTCAATTAACAGCTTATTTTTATCAAAGCGGTGTCCGCCATTGCGATCGGAAGAACCGTCAACTCGATAGGCGTAGTGCATCCCTGGTTGCAGCCCGCTGACATAGACATGCCAGAAGTGGAATGTTTTATTGACATCGGGGTCTAATTGAATAACTTGGATGGGTTCTGGGTCATCATGTTCGTCAAACAACAATAGTTCTATACCTGTAGCATGTTCTGAAAAAATCGAGAAGTTTACCCCATTTTCATCTGGAATTGCTCCCAAAGGATGTGGGTGTCCCTTCTCTATTTTATATGCAGTTTTGGGCGGATATACTATTAGCGCCATACCCCACTTCCTCTATTATTTAATGTTTATCTTACAGCCAGTATTTCAATGATTTTCTGGGCGAATAAGTGACAATGAGCGCCGCTACGTCCTGTGACTAAATCTCCATCCACAACCACATCTCGATCGGTGTAGATAGCACCCATATTCACAACATCACCATGCAAATTGTTGTGGCAAGTCACGCGGCGATCGCGTACTAGTTCTGGCACAGGTGCAACTAGCCACATACCATGACAAATAATTCCTTTCAAAATGTTTTGATTGGCAAAAGCTTGCTTCAGAAATCCAGTAGCTGGTGGAAGTTGGCTTAGATCTTCTGTATACCTGAGACGGTCAGCTACAAAGGCAGATGGTACAATGATAGCAGCATAAGTATTGAGTTCGCGATCGTCTATATCCTCAAAACTTTCATGACAATCCAGCGGTGCATGATATTCATGTCCTTGAAAAGTTAAAGACTGTTGCCCCCACAAGCGGGTGAGGAGATGAGTTTCAGCACCTTCTTCTGCAAAGCGGTAATGGTAATACCAAATTTCATGTTCGTAGAAGTCACTTTCAATCAGAATACCAATTTTTTTTCCTTGCAGTTTTGCTGTTTCTTCCCGGTTTTTTAGTACCCCTTTAGAAAAGTGATGCCGAGATCCCGACTGGTACAAATGAGAAACCAACATAATCCATTTCCTACAGTCTAAAGTCGTCCTCAATGAAGCTTCCGTTCATATCATTTTTGAGCGAATCAATTTTGGGATTTCACCATCTGAACCATATACGTCAATAGAAATATCCAAAGGTGTTTTGCCATCATGTCCTTTCAAATCTAATCGGGCATTCGCATTAATCAGAATTTCAGCACATTCGTTATATCCATGCCAAAGAGCATCGTGAAGGGGCGTGTAACCATTGATCGGTCCCTGCACGTCCAGATCGATATCGGGGTGTTCCACCAGCATTTTCAAAATTTCAGGATTACCGTTATAAGTTGCTTTATGGATAGGAGACCCCTTAAATACCCAGTCTTCGACCCTGACTTTCGCACCTGCTTTCAAGAGTTCCCTGACGATTTCTGTATGCCCATCGCGGGCAGCAACTAAAAGAGGAGTATGTCCATCGAGAAAGGAATTTATGTGAGGATAAACAGTATTGACATCAGCCTTATTCTCGATTAACTGCTTAACTGCATCCAGATTTCCTCGATCGGTTGCTGCCATGACTTGTTGAGATTCAATACTTTCTCGTGCAGCTTTTCTACCCGCATCAACGATTTGTTTAATGACAATAAATTTCTGCTTTTCTTCGCCTTGGTTGACGTTGAGTTCAAAGTTAAGGTGATCGTCTAGCGTAAAGCCATAGTGAGTACTCAAATTGAGGTTTGCCCCTCGTTCGACGAGTAACTTCACCAATTCCAACCACTTGTACCACAGGGCATCCATAATTGGAGTATGACCCATTGTCGGCGTAACAGCGTCAATAAATGCTCCGGCATCTAAAAGCAGCCGAGCGACTTCTACACTACCGCCCTGGCAAGCTTTATGTAAGGGAGTTGCCCCAGTTTTACGATCGGTAGTTAGAACGTCTGCACCAGCATCGAGCAATAATTTCACCATTGCAACATTGGCGTGACAGGCGGCGGTCATTAATACAGTCAATCCGTTTTCTGGATTGCGGGTATTAGGATCGGCTCCCTGTTGTAGGAGACTTGTAGCTGCCTCTAGATCCTCATTTTCTACAGCTTCGATTAAACGAGCCTTTGAATCTCCCCGAAATGCTGCAACGATCGGGGACGGGTCGCAGTAAGATTTCCATTTCACAATTTTCCCATCTTGAATCTGCATCCAGGTAGCAAAAGTGACGTCGAAGGTGAGTCCAGTTGCTTTAATTGTTGTCATGTCATGCACGGTGCCAAATGCCCGATCGCCTTGCACGACTAGCTCGACAGGTTTAAAAACCTTAACCTCAGCTATGCGATCGCGGACTTGAAAAGATTTTGTCACCTCAGCAACACCGTGAGACGTACCAATCCAGGGAATGATATCGCTGACACCCTTAACTGGTTGGAGATTGATCCACTCGATATCGTCTGCCAGACAACTCATTGCGGTTTCATAGTCAGCTAGATCTAGCGCGTTGAACCACTTTTCGGCGACTTTCTGTGTTTCTTCCTGGCTCATGATTGACCTCCCCAAAAGTCATGAATGTTGAATATCCTCAGCCAAAATCCGCTCTAGACAACGCTCGGCGATCGCCGCGATTGTTAGTGCCGGATTGACACAGGTACTAGACCCTGGAATTAAAGCACCATCGACAACATATAGGTGTGAATGCCCTTCCACGCGCCCGCAGTCATCGCAAACTTGACCCATACAGGCTCCTCCCAGTTGATGACCAGTCGTCTGAGAGGCAATCGGAGGCACTTCGCCACCATTTTTCTCGCTCAGCAGTTCGGCTAAATACTTAGCAGCTTCTTTGGCTTTGGGGTCGCTGGCAAAATTTAATTGGACTGTATCTGAAGCTGGGTCGTAGCTAAAGTTGCCTCGATAAGGGGTCATAGCAAAGACAAAGCTACCAATGACATTTTTATTCGGAAAATCTCGTTCAAATCTCGGTAATGGCGCTCGCATCATCACACAGGGAAAGATGGGATTATCATAATTGAGAACAGCGATCGCACCTGGACCGCCTAAATGCGGGTTGGTAGTTTCTGACAGATTGGTGCGAAAGGCATAGGTATCGCCATCGTTGCCAAATCCCTGTCCTATGCGATCGTTGATTTTTGGTAAATCTCCCTTAGCTTTAGCTTTGATTAGGAGTTCGCAAGTCCCCATGACACCAGCAGCCATGAACAGGTACTCACAAGTTAAAGTTTGTTGGTTAATAACTTCACCAGAGTCGTTAATTATGTCTACTACAACTGCATAACCACCTTCCGGTCTTTCCGCAACTTTGGTGACAACATGATGAGTGCGAATTTCAACGGCAGCCGTTTCCTCAGCTAACTTCAGGTAGTTTCGATCCAGTGTTTTTTTACCACCACTGTTATTGCCAAACCAAAACTCAGCTGCAATCACAGATGGCACTCTTTTTCCTACCATTTCTTCTCGGACAATATCCCAATCAATTCCCATTGGAAATCGATTAACTCCGTTGATTAAGCCACAATTGGTAGATTCGACATAAGGGAATCCTGCCTTGAGAGCGTGTTGTTCCAGTATCTTTAATCCCAGGTAATATTCACTTTCTAGAACATCATCTGGAATAGGGGCGCTGCCAATAACAGAGTGGACTCGGGGAAAATAAACAGCATCCATTTCGTCATAGTTAATGGAGCTAGGAAACACCTGCTTGAATAGTTCCTGCGGTGGTTGAATTAAAATTCCCCCATATGCCAAAGAACCACCACCCACACCACACCCGACTAAAAACTTGTAGTCTCCTCTTTCTAAAATTTCGAGTACCCCGGTGTATTTTTCAATCGGAATTCCTTCATAACCTGGGGTTTTTGTGACTGTATTCAGCCACTCTGCTCGTCTATCTGGATTTCTAAATGTTGCAAAAGTTGCATTTTTAGTAGGATCTTCAATTGTCCAGCGCCGTCCCCTCTCTAAAACAAGAGTTTCAACTCCTGCTCGTCCTAAGCGTAAGGCAGCTACTGCTCCACCGAAACCACTGCCGATTACAATTGCTTTGATATCAGTCATGATTTGTGCCTCAATGATTTTGGCGCATCTTGATAGCCGCTTAACGTATGGGTTCAAACGTTTCTAGAAATTGAATGATATTACCTTCGTTGTCTCTGATAAAAAATTCTTTAAAACCGATATCCTTGACAATAACGAGATCCCAAGCAATTTTAATCGGTCGGCTTTTGACCCGTGCGATCGCTGTTTGAATGTCATCAACTTTGAAAGTAATCTGGCTGACACCTTGAATTGAAGTGTGTTGGGGGGGATCTGGACGATTTATAGGATGCCAATTCTTATCCTCGATCAATTCGATTCTGACACCGTTTGTCTCAATAAATACAATCCGAGTGCCAAATTCTGGGAATTCTCTTCTTAGGACTTCCTCGAAACCTAATTGCTCTTTGTACCACCTAGCTGTTGCTTCCAGATTCGACACTGCAATAGAAACTCCGAGATGCTTCACAGTAGCTAGAAGACCTTCACTTTTATCTGTCATGATTTTTATCCAAATCGAATACCATGCTCTAGATCGCTAGCGGAATTCTGGACCAATAATCCAATGTTCTTTTGCGACAAAGGTATGAGCATATTTAGGTTCGACAAAATTAGCTAAATCCCACTCAGATTCTTTGCCTTGCGGCGAGTTCAAAGCTTTTTCTAGCGACTGAATGTCATCAAACCACAACTGTGAAACACAATCGAGGATTGATTCTCCAATAGCGTAGAAACTATCGCGCACGTGACACTGAAGATAACGCCGTAGACCTGGAAGTTTTAGATCCTTGGGCGCATGAACCTCCAAACTGTATTGACGAAATTCCTCCAGCGGCATTCCAGCCTTACGCTTAACTAGAGCAAAAATTTTAACCAAAGTCGAATCTTTTTTCAAAGGTTCGCCTTCCATCAGGACGTGAGCTGTTGTATCTAGTACCATAGTGCGCCAGAAAGCTGCCCAGTTAGGCTCATCCAGCCGCGCTCCTGCTAAAAACTCCTTTGACTGAAGAGATGCTAGTTGCTCTTCCTCGTTCTCTAGCCATATTTCCGCTACACCACTAAAAAGAGGGTCTTCTGGCTCTTGACCAAATGGGATGCGGGTATCAACCAAGTAACGCTTGATCTGAGAAATCTTACTGGCATAGTAAACTGCATGAAAATTGACCCAGTAATCCTGGAACTCTTTCTCAGTCATACCTGGCTTAGGGTGGGCAAATATAAGTTGATGGATCATATGAAACCTTATGAAGTTAGGAGTAGTGCGTTAGTTGTAGCGATCGGTAAAGTTGTTTGTCTTGAAAGTTATTTCTAAAGTTATTGAATATAGTTCATCGTTGGTGCAGGGACGTTAGGATCGAGGATGAGAGTTCGAGCTTGAAACTTCCAATTTTCGCCAAATTTCACTAATCGATCTTCGTATAATCCAGTTCTAACGATTGTGGCGGGAATACTCTGGATATTCATGGCGATGACATAACATCCTCCTTTAGCACCTCCAAAATCAGGTTCGATCAGGAGGTTATTGTTCCAGTGCCGAGTAGTTTGCACGTCAGGAAAGGCATTGTAAGTATTGATTAACTCCTGCGTCCCTGTCGCCTGTACTATAACTGTCCCATCCGCGCTCGTTAGCGAGAATATACCATCAGGCGTGAATGTATCTGCCCATTTAACAGCGTTATTGCCTTCTTTGAGGGCATCAAGAGTATAGAAATAGTTGCTATTGAGCTGCTGAATCGCCAAGATATCGTTGGATGACAGGGCTCTCTTAGGAGTCTGGGCAGAGAGTTGCAAGGGATTAAAACTACTCAAAACTAGTGCTGAGAGTCCAGCTCCGGTTACAAGCAACATTCTTCGTCTTGTAATTTTCTGTTGTCGCTTGCTTTGATAGTCCGCCTCTTGATGCATAAAATCTCTCTTCCTAGTACGACAAATCTTACTGCCCACACCTAACGCCGATCGCGTTTGGATGAACGTTACCTTCTAAGATCAGCTCAATTAAAAATGGTCCTTGATGGGATAAAGCTTGTTTGATGGCGGGGGCAATCTCTTCTGGCTGCTCGACTCGGACTGCTGCAACTCCCATTGAACGTGCTATTTCGTCAAAGCGAATGGTTGGCTTAGATAAATCAAAGCACAAGGGAAAATCATGCTCTGCAATACCCTGCTCCTTCCAGTAAGCTTGGATATTCAACTGTAAGATTCGGTAAGACCTGTTATTACAGACGATGAACTTAGCATCTACGTTATGGCGAGCGGCTGACCAAAGAGCCTGAATAGTATACATAGCCCCACCGTCACCTGTTAACCCAATGACGGTCTTATCGGGGTTAGCAAGTTTTACACCGATCGCCCCAGGTATTCCTACACCCAAGGAACCACCACGAGTCAAGAAGTAGTGTCCTGGTTTCGTTGTCGGTCTATAGCGTGTAACCGCAGGGGAGTTAGTTAAAGCTTCATCAAAGATAATGGCATCTTCTGGTAATTGAGTTGCCAGTTCTGCCATAAACCGAGATAAATGCAGAGGTACGGCATCCCATACAGCGCGATCGCGTGCCAACTCACTTTCATGTTTGGCTATTTTAGCTTGAGTAATTTCAGTAGTTCGAGCCTTAGCAGATTCTTTCTGTTCTGTTGTCATGATTGCTTCAAGAATATTCGCCAGCTTCGCAATGGTCAGTTGAGGATCGCTGACTATCCCAAGATCGACAGGGTGATTTTTAGCAATCTCATAGGCATTGAGATCGATGTGGATCGCCTTTGCACCAGGAGCAAAGATATTACCCCTTTCAGGGAAAACCTCTGGCAAAAGGTAAGTGCCACAAACTAAATTGACATCTCCCTTAGACGTAATCGGCAAGCTGCGATCGCCAAACATATGTCCTGTTGCACCCTGATACAGGGGATGGGCATGGCTCATGTTCAACTCACCAGCATCTGCTTCCCATACCTCTGCACCTAAGAGTTCGGCAACGCGAGCCAGTTCATCCTGCGCCCCAGAAAAAGCAACTCCATCTCCCACAAAAATCATCGGCTTTTGAGCCGCTGCTAGCATTGTGGCTCCAGTCTTGAGCGTTGCTTCATCTGGCATGACTTTGGTGGAGGGAAACGAAGTTGGTCTTACTTCCTCAACCGCAGGAGCATCCAAAACATCCTGTGGCAAGCAAACATACACTGGTCCGGTTGGAGGAGTGGTTGCAATCTTGATCGCCCGCCGCAGCACCCGTAGGAGCGAGGATGGTTCCATTACCATCGTTGACCATTTGGTAACAGGCTTAGCGAAAGCCACTAGATCGCCTGCCATTTGAGCGTCCATTGCTTGATACTTGATTCCAGCATCTCCACCGATAACCACTAGTGGAGAGTGACCCCGCTTTGCCTGGTAAAGCGCTCCGATCGCATTCCCTAAACCAGGAGTGCTGTGTATCTGCACGACTGTTGGCTTCCGAGTTGCTCGTGCGTAACCATCAGCTGCCATCACTGCAACAGTCTCTTGCAGCGTCAAAATGTATTTCAGATCTGGGTATTCCCAAAGGGCATCAAGAAAACCCTGTTCAACTGTACCGGGGTTACCAAATATGTAACGGATGCCATCTGCCAGAAATTGCTCCAGAATTGCAAAACGTCCAGTTTTATTAATCATCAATTCCGCCTTGTGCAGAACCTATAGCTTTTTCAGCGTTTTCCTCACCGCTACCAACCATAGCGAGTCAGTCCCTTCTCCAACACTTGCACCAAGATACGACCGCACTCGCGAGAAGATGCAGTTGAGCGACTGGTGATGAAGGGATAGTCAACAAGAACCGATGTCTGATGTCCTACATTACCAATAAAAGCACCATCCAATCCCACAGCATCGCGAAGGATGAACTCTAGTGGGTAGAAGGGAGGACCAAAGTTAATGTACCCATCTCCAAATCTTCTATTAGAGCCATCAACCCCATGAAAACCTTCAAAGCCCGTACCATCTAAGTAATCATAGTCAATGGGATGACCCGTGACGTGCTTGCCCCAGATCAAGCTCCTTTTCTCTCTAAAGTCTCGTGCAAATGCCAGACAAGCAACACCGTAGCACTCGGCTGCAATTGGCTTATTGAGCTTATAAAAGCCAAGAATCAGCTCGTGCAGTCTCTGATTATTTGCTAGATCGATCATTGCTCCACTACCACCGACGATCGCGAGAGCATCATACTCTCCCAGTTCCTCGGCAACGATCTTATCGAGCTTCATGTAGTAAGCTTCCATATCTCTGAGATAAGTTGGAGAGCTAGGATAAGGTCGCTGAGGTATCCAACTTGCAAGATTTTTGGGTCGGTCTAATCGATTTGACTCATTCACTTGCCGCGTTTTTTCAGCCATTTCTTCCGAGGTCACTGACCTACCCAAGGGTGGATCGATGTAACCTGGCGAGCAACTGACTGATAATGGAGTTGGCTTCTTTCCAGTCGGAGTTAGAAATGTGATGTCATATCCGGCAGCGTCACATGCCTCTAACGGACCAATTAGTTCTTCTCCCCAATAACCCCACTCTGATAGCACCAACAGAATTTTTTTCACGACTTCTTCTCCGCTTACATAGTTTGCTGTGACAGAGCGAACTTCGCTAGGAGCGATGGCTAATAACTTGTACCCCTCCTGAGGCAGTCACGTAGTATTGATTAACTGAGCTTAGAATCAACCAAATTAGGCAATGAGTAAAAGACACAGCTCAATTACTGTCAATTACTGGATATCGCGCCTACAGCCGAGAGGTGTAATAAATTCAGCTGTTTATGAACGTAAGAGCTTCGCATTAAACTTGAATTTACGTTTGTGTGAAAATTGAAAGGTAGAATTGCGAAAATAGAGCATAAAAAAAGAGCGTTTCAGTTTCAGGGATAGTCGTAATTTCATTAAAAATTTATGCTGAAATAGCTACAGTTACTACACAATGGTTTCAGCAAATATTTTATATCTAATTCAATTACTTATTTCTATCCAGTTAGAATTCATCTTGTTCTTACGTTTTTTTAAAGTTGTAACTCGTTCGCTAAAAATGATCTTCGCACGAATGAAATTAGTAATGCTAGCTCAAACCATTACTAAAATAGAACTCACTCCTTTATTTAATTCATATTTATTTTTTGCATTTGCAGCCTAATTTCATAAAAAAAACATGCTGTAAACACATTCTTTTAATGCTAGAAACTAGTGCTAAACCTATAGCGATGATAAAAAAGATATCTCCAATCGAGCCAAACTTTTCTCGTAACTTACTTGTATTTCAAGCTCGTTTATTTTGATTGAATTTCATAGTTTTTTAATAACTGAAATTTTGCTTTAGTAGTTCAGATAGTCTCTATCATTTTAGTAAAAGTCTTTGTCAATTCTCTTCAGGAATTGCCTGAGCTAAGAGACTATTTTGTTTGGTTTTCGAGCGCTCTAAATTATTTTTAGCTTCTAGCGTAATGTAGGTCAGCTAAATATCGGCAATTAGCAACAGATAATATTGCCAAAAAACCAAAGGGTTTAGTCAATACTTTTATATTTTTAAGCGAAAATACGCTCAAGCCTCAACTTTAGCTACTAACAAATATCGTTTTGATTAAATTAGAGCTTAATTAAGTTGTATTCATTTTTGACCGAAGTTTATTTGACTTTGTTCTGAAAAGAGCTAAGTAATTTCTAAGCCGTTGAGAGCTTTAATCTAAAAATATATTTAGATCTCAACTCAACATTCAGTTTTAAAAATTATAGTGGATCGATTGTTATTAGAAAACTTAGTCAAGGCACGACTTAACTTTTCTCTATCGTTCACTCTAAATCATTCTCTCGTTTATGCTGAAATAATTTCACATTTAGTAATAATATACCAATTGCTTATATAGTTTTATTAGCACTATTAAACTAGTGTCATTTGCACTCGATAGCTTTGTTTAAAATTACACCAACAGGATTGTATTTTTTAGAAAGACATACAAATTCTTCACCATTAATCGAGCCGTACAGCCTAGCAAAGAGATATTGAAGCTAGTGAAACTCTCAAGTAATTGTAATTGTGACTTCTAACAAACGGTCACTACTTTTGGCAACACAACCTGTGATACGTGGCGCGACAACGCACCTTACTAGTTGATACCATTAGCAAAAAGAGCGATCGCATCTCTTGAGCAGATTTGCAGAAACACTATGGCAAAGCGTAAGAAAACCAATCTCCAGTGGATCAAAGAAACGCTTGAACTAAAGCCCGACCATCGTTGGGAAGCACCATCGAGTTACAAAATTTTTGTCGCAGATCGGGGGGCTGTTCGCTTTAACGTTCCCCAGAATTGGATTTTTGAGCCACAAGAAAGTTCGTTCAAGTTTCGCGATCGCAAACCGCCCAACGATGATTGCTGTCTGGAAATGTCTTTCAATCGCCTGCCACCGCGTGATTGGAGCCTGTTTCCACTAAAATCTACCTTGAAGAAGATCGTAGAAGACGACAGCCGTGACGTTATTGCTAAGGGAGAAATTGTTACCCTTAAGCGCCAAACTGCCAGAATTGTGTGGACGGAGATTAAGTTTATCGACACTCAGGAAGAACCGCGCGAAGCTTTCTCGCGGACTTGCATCGGTTTAGGGTCAAACGTTCAATGCTTGATTACATTCGATTATTGGGCAGACCAAGCAGAACAGTTAACACCCGTTTGGGATGAAGTGATGCGATCGCTCACTTTAGGGCTGTATATCCGCGACCCAATGACTGGTGTGGCTTTTCCAGATTGAACCACAGGTATGAATCGCAAATACATACCATAGGGGGGCATAGCTATGCACCCCTACAATAGCGCCCCTACAATGATTTTCTGTTAACGAACGGCTTTGAGGGCTTCGTATAGTAAGCTGTATCGCTTGAATGCTGCTTCGTATGCAGGGTTTGCTTGTGGCTGTACGACTTTATTATCCTGGGGTAGGATCTCAAACGCCGCCTCTAAATCTGGATGCGCGCCAACTCCTACCATTGCTAGAATAGCAGCTCCATAAGCGGCTCCTTCTTCTGAAGAAGGAGCCATCAGTTCTGCTTGTAAAATGTCTGCCAGAATCCGCAACCAAGTGTTAGATCTCGCGCCTCCACCCGTTGCTAAGAGTTGATGAACGGGCGTAATCTCACTAACGATCTCCATTGCCGTTCGCAAGCTAAATGCAACCCCCTCTAAAACGGCACGAACCAAATCTGCCTGTGTATGAGCCAACGACAGGTTAACCCAAGCCCCGCGAGTATCAGGATCGAGGTAGGGGCTGCGTTCTCCTGCTAAATGGGGTAGAAATAGCACCCCACGCGCACCAGGTAGCGATCGCTCTGCCATCTCCATCAAATCGGTAAAGGCAAGCTTTGAGGCAAATGTATCTTTGTACCAACGCAGCGCCCCACCAGCCGCTAGCGTCACTCCCAGTAAGTGATAACCACCGTCAGCATGGCAAAACAAATGCACTCGCCCTTCAGGATCGGGAACCGGGCGATCGCACGGGACAAAAATAACTCCCGATGTACCGATACTGAGACTGCCCCGGTTTAAATGACTAGACGAAATACCCAAGCCAATCGCCGCCGCTGCATTGTCACCACCACCCGCAACCACAGGTAATCCAGCAGGTAATCCCGTACGACTAGCTATTTCCGATTTCAACCGTCCGGCGATCGCGGTGGATTCAACTACGGCAGGAAATAGCCCTACATCGATCTCCAAGGCATTCAGTATATCTGCATCCCATTGCCGCGCTAGATTCAAACATCCCGTACCGGATGCGTCAGAAGGCTCTGTCACTGCCTCCCCTGTCAGCACGTATCCAAGATAGTCTTTTGGCAAAAGAATCTGCTGTAGGCGATCGTATGCCTGCGGTTCTGCTGTCTGCAACCACACCACCTTCGGCAGTTGAAATCCCGTAATTGCTGGATTTCCCGTGCGTTGAATTAACTCTTGTCGCCCAATTGCAGTTTCAATGGCATCAACCGCTGTACCCGTGCGCTGGTCGTTCCACAAAATTGCCGCTCTAATCACTTTACCATCTGCATCGAGCGGTACCATACCATGCATTTGTCCAGATAAACCCAGGGCGGTCGCTGAGTGCCCGTTCAGCTTTTGCGTCAGATCTGACAGGGCTTCTAGACTAGCTGCAACCCAATCAGCAGGGTTTTGCTCAGTCCAACCAGGTTGTGGTGTTAACAGGGGATAGCTTCTCGTCGTCTGCGCGATCGGTTTCCCTTGGAGATCGACTGCGATCGCTCGCACCCCTCCCGTACCCAAATCTAAACCAATAACAACGTCAGCCAACCGCTTTTTCCCAAATTCACAAATCCTATCTTAGCGATTTTAAAATGGCGATTGGTTTAAGCTCAGAAGAGAAATAAAATATTACCTCTGAAGCCAACGCCAATAATAGCGATTCCACTGATAAATTCCCTGAATTTCATACTCCATACCCGTATTTATTAAACGAATGATGCAACTAGTAATAATATCTTCACCATTACGAACCTCGTTAACTTGAAGCACGGTACAGACAAACCATTGACGGCTGCAAGGTCCTTCATCTTGAACCCACTCCCACAAAGCATTAGAGACCTCAATGCGATCGCCTACTTTCAATTTCATTGGCGGTTCGTCATCAATTTCTACATATTTTTCAAAATGAGATGGTTCGATCCGATTGAGCCAAGATAAGCCAAAGCGATCGCGAATAAATTGGACGCTGCCTGAATCTCGCTCTTGCAGCCAATCGTTCATTAGTTGAACTTTCCAAGGTCGTTCCTGTCGCTCCTTTTCCCTCACAAACTGTAAAAAACTTTGTCGTTGTTCGAGAGTCAATTCGTCTAGAGGATTTATTTCCTGCCACTCCTGACGATTGCTATTTATCAACCCTTCTTTACAGAGTGATTCCAACACCACTTGCCGCAGAATTTGTTGCTGCTGGGGATTCAAAGGGTAATTCATGGCATCGCAGCGGGCGATCGCTGCTTGCAAGGCTGCTTCTATCTCACCTGGAGTCATAGCCAATAGCACGTTACTGCTAATTTCTATTTTCTTAATTATTACAGAGGGACGAGGAGTGAGGAGACAAGGCAGCGGGGGGAGACAAGGGAGACAAGGCAGACAAGGGAGACAAGGCAGACAAGGGAGACAAGGCAGACAAGGCAGACAAGGCAGACAAGGCAGACAAGGGAGACAAGGCAGACAAGGGAGACAAGGGAGACAAGGGAGACAAGGGAGACAAGGAAGAATAATTACCGTCAACTGTCAACTGTCAACCAATTACCCATTACCAACTACCAATTACCACTGGTCACCGATAACTGGTCACTGGTCACTGATTAGGGTAAGCTGAGGTTCTAGTCCCGATTAAGATTACAGTTAAAAATATGCGGCGGATTCTGGCTTTAGTTTTCTCTTGCTTTGTGGGAGCGATCGCCTGGTTTAGCCCCTGGTTATATATACCCCCTGCTCATGCCCTGACTCAAATTAAATTAACTAATCTTGATTATCATGAGTGTCCCGCCGAGCTAGCAGCAGGAGCAGTGACAAGTGGTGGTAACACCAGGGCAGCAAAGTGCTTTATTGTCACTGGTAAAGCTGAAAATTCCACGAATAAAACTGTTTATGATGCTGATATTTTCGGACGAGTTTACGATGCTAATAACGACCCGATGATTCAAAACCGCACTCGTCTGGGTTCAATTCCCGAAATCCCACCAGGAGTTAGCGATTTTGAAATGCGACTCTCCGTTCCGGCAAATCAGCCTTTACCTTTACAGTTGAAACAATTTAAAGCAGCAGGTTTTGCTGCCCAAATCCGTAAATAAAGAGGGAACAGGGAACGGGGAACAGGAAATGGGCAAAACTGTTCCCTTCGCTTATTTCCTTCTATAGCCTTTTTCAATTGGATGAAATACAAGATCTGTAGGGGCGCACAGCTGTGCGCCCCTACGAATGTATCGCATCATAACGAGAATCGTTATATCTTAAAAACCCATTGTCGGAGATCCGCTCAATCCACCGACCAAACTACCCGCCAAATTGAGTAAAAGAATTGCCAAGATGGGAGAAATATCAATCCCACCTAGAGGCGGGATAATTGAGCGAAACAAGTTTAAGTAGGGGTCTGTGATTTGGCTCAACGCTGCGAAAGGCTGATTGTACCAGTCAATACTGGGAAACCAGGTCAGCAAAATCCGAATAATAATGAGAACAGAATAAATTTGGATGAAGGTTGCAAGTGTATTTACCAGCAGCTGGGTTGAACTCATAGATGGGTAACTTTCCTGTCAAATATCAATAGTCACAATTCTTTTCAATCTAACCGATCTTTGCGACTAGCAAAGGAGAGAACTGGTTGAGGGTGACATCATCTGTTAGTATCCGCAACCTGAATAGAATAATACTATTCTAGGGCGCGATGTCTTCTTCTCGGTGCGGGACGCGCTCGGAATCCCCTACTCGTTCCCCATTGACTTGTCCTAACGTCAAGCGTACTTCGTCAATTGTCTCATTCAACTGGGCAATTTTATCTTCTAAGCTGCGGCGGGCAATTTCGATACTTTGTTCCGAAGCAGCTTTAAATTGTCGCCGCGATCGCCTGTTGTTAGATCCGGCTAGATTGGCATTGCGTCGATCTGGATCGGCTGCTTGTTCTGACGATCTTTGGGTAACTAGCAGTGCGCCGATCGCACCTCCTAACACACCTCCTACAATCGTCCCGGCGATAAATCCAGTGCTAAATCCATCACGCTGACTCACAATCTCACCATCCCAAAGAATACGATCCCAGCTGCATCTTACCTTATGTGCTGAACCTTATGTACCGAAGGTGCGATCGCCCGCGTCTCCCAATCCTGGCACGATAAAGCCTTGGCTATTCACTCCCTCGTCAATGGTTGCCGTGTATACAACTAAGCCGGGATACGCCACACTTAATTTTTGTAAAGCTGGGGGAGCGGCAACAATGGAAATAATTCGTGTTAGCGCCGGATCGACTCCCCGTTTGGTTAGTTCGCTCATTGTCATCATAATCGAACCTCCCGTTGCTAACATCGGTTCGGTAATCAACACCCGCGTCCCAGGTGGAAACTGAGCTGGTAATTTATTCAGATAGCAACTTGCTTCCAGCGTTTCTTCATTACGCACCAAACCGAGATGGTAAATTGATGCTAAAGGTAATACAGTTTGCGCTGACTCTAGCAATGCTAAGCCCGCTCGTAAAATTGGGACGATCGCGATCGGCACTGTAGGATTAATCATTGTTGCCGGACAAGTAGCTAGAGGCGTTTGCACGGTTAATTCCTCTGTTGGCAACCATTCGCGTACTGCTTCGTAGGTCAACCATCGTCCTAGTTCTGTCATTGCGCTTTTAAATAGCACAGAAGGGGTATCAGCATCGCGAGCAACACCCAACCAATGCTGAATTAATGGGTGGGGAGGAACGTAAACGCGCAGTTGCAATGTCATGAATCTCTAGAAGGCAAGGTGATGCAATTGTTGAATCATCATACTCTGTAGAGACACAAAATTTTGCTAACGGGTAGACACGCGAAATTACTCTCCCTTACATCAGGTAGGTCATCTTGGCAATAGTTGAGAATATTTTTCATTAGTATTGACATTTATTCTCAATCAAGTTTATATTGTTTCTCAAGTGTTCTCCTCTCTTTAAGGATCGGCAGACGGGATTGGTCAGCAAGTGCGGCTAATCCCTATTTTTTTAGGGGTGAGGAGCGAGGAGCGAGAGGAAGAAAAGGTACACTATAAATTCAGTAAAGACTTTTAAAGTGCTAACCCCATGCCTGCTGTTCTACCTGCCTCTAACCCTTACTCCTCACCCCTCACTCCTCACTCCTCATTTGATGCCATCATCATCGGCTCGGGCATTGGGGGATTGGTGACAGCAACTCAACTAGCAGCCAAAGGCGCTAAAGTCTTAGTATTAGAACGCTACTTGATTCCTGGTGGTAGTGCAGGATACTTCGAGCGAGAAGGCTACCGTTTTGATGTTGGGGCATCAATGATTTTTGGCTTCGGCACGCAAGGAACGACTAACTTATTAACTAAAGCCTTAGCCGCAGTTGATGTGAGCCTGGAGACAACTCCCGATCCCGTGCAAGTTCAATATCATTTACCCAAAGGTTTAGACTTAAAAGTTCACCGCAACTATGAGAAGTTTTTGCAAGAACTGACAGCCTATTTTCCCCACGAACGCCAAGGCATCCGCAAATTTTACAACGAATGCTGGAAAGTTTTCAACTGTCTCAACAGTATGGACTTGCTGTCGTTAGAAGAACCTCGGTATTTGACGCGAGTTTTCTTTCAGCATCCTTTTTCTTGTCTGGGGTTAGCCAAGTATTTGCCTCAAAATGTTGGCGATGTGGCACGACGTTATATTAAAGACCCGCAACTGTTGCAGTTTATTGACATAGAGTGTTACATCTGGTCGGTCGTTCCTGCCAACATGACACCGATGATTAATGCAGGGATGGTGTTTTCAGACAGACACTATGGCGGGATTAATTACCCCAAAGGGGGTGTGGGTCAAATTGCGCTGAAATTAGTAGAGGGGTTAGAAAAGGCTGGCGGGAAAATTCAGTATGAAGCGAGAGTGACAAATATTCTGACTGAAAACGGACGGGCTGTAGGCGTACAACTGACATCAGGAGAAGTCTATCGTGCCAAGCGCGTTGTTTCTAATGCGACTCGTTGGGATACATTTGAAAAATTACTGCCAGCCGAGAAAATGCCTCCCTCGGAACAGAAATGGCAGCAAAGATATCAAAAATCTCCTGGTTTTCTCAATTTGCACTTGGGAGTTAAAGCAGATGTGTTAGCACCAGGAACCGAATGCCATCACGTTTTATTAGAAGATTGGGACAAGATGGAGGCAGCAGAAGGAACGATTTTTGTTTCGATTCCAACTTTACTAGATCCTCAGTTAGCACCTGATGGATATCATATCGTCCACACTTTTACTCCTAGCTGGATAGAGGATTGGCAAGGATTATCGCCTACTCAGTACGAACAGAAGAAAGAAGATGCAGCCGGACGTGTAATCGATCGCCTCGAAAAGATTTTTCCTGGTCTAGATGCAGGTTTAGACTATATGGAGGTAGGCACGCCTCGCACCCATCGTCGCTTTTTAGGACGAGATGACGGGACGTATGGACCCATACCTCAGCGTAAGTTATTGGGATTGTTAGGAATGCCATTTAATCGCACGGCTGTACCTGGGTTGTATTGCGTCGGCGATAGTACATTTCCAGGGCAAGGATTGAATGCAGTTGCGTTTTCGGGGTTTGCCTGCGCTCATCGAATTGCTGTCGATCTGGGATTATAACAGTACAAATAGCAGCATTACGGCAGTTTATCTGATTGCTTTAACTGGGCTTTAGCACGCTGCCAGAGAGCTTCTAATTCTTCTAAAGAGTAATCTGTTAGGGGACGACCTGCTAATGTTTCGACTTGAGATAAGCGCTGAATAAAACGCTGATTTGTACCTTGTAAGGCAGCATCAGGATCGAGATCGTACCACCGTGCCAGGTTAATAACAACAAATAGCAAATCTCCCAATTCTTCTTGTTGCCTTGCAGGAGATTCATGGGCGATCGCCTGTTGAAATTCTGCCAATTCTTCGTTAAATTTTTCCCAGACTCCTTCTACATTGTCCCATTCAAAACCGACTGCCGCAGCTTTGCGCGAAATCTTCATTCCGGCGGTGAGGGGTGGGAGTGTTCGAGCATATCGTAAAAGTTTATTGGTCAGTTTTTCTGCTGCAATTGGCGATTCACCTTTTTCCGCAGCTTTGATTGCTTCCCAATTTTGCCGCACTTGTTCGACGTTTTCTACAGTGACATTGCCAAAGACGTGAGGATGGCGGCGAATTAGTTTTTGGGTAATGCCTTGAGCAACTTCTGCCAAACTAAAATCACCCACTTCTGAAGCAATTTGGGCTTGCAGAACGACTTGTAATAGTAAATCTCCTAGTTCTTCCGCGATCGCATTTTTATCTCCACTCCGAATCGCGTCAACGACCTCATAAGCTTCTTCAGTAACGTAGGGAATTAATGTTTCTGGTGTTTGGACTAAATCCCAAGGACAACCACCATCAGGCGATCGTAATTTGGCTACTACATTAATTAGATCTTGTAAGGCGGCGAGAATTCGCTCTTTTGTCATTGGTAGTTGGTAGTTGGTAGTTGGTAGTTGGTAGTTGGTGAGCAAATTACGACTTACGACTTTTCCTTTGCTCCCTCAGCTTCCTCAGCTCCCTGGGCTCCCTCAGCTCTCTTCTATCTCCTGTCTCCTTTTTTCTGACTATTTTGCCACGTTGCGGTGGGAGATTGCGGTTTTTTTGTTTCTGCTGGCGTTTATAGGTAGAATGGCTCCAATCGCTAATAACGTGGCTCATCGCTCCTAATTCTAGTCCGAGACAGAGCGCGATCCATTCGGTGGTATGGTGAGTTAGCGATCGCTTGACCGTTTCCCACCAGGTCTGCCAGTGCCATCCCACATTCCACACAAATTGAGCAATTCCCAAAAAGAAAAGTCCTAAAATACTTAACCAGATAGCAAGGTAGATGAGGCGTAGGATCGTGCCGATCGCGAATCCGTGAGACAGTATGGAACGGTGCTTGACGGTTTTTTGATAAGGTATCCAAATCCAGCGCGCGTAACCCCAACGCTGGTACTGTCGAGAGTAGAGATCCAAGTCGGGACCAAACATCAGCCCGCTGAATAAATATGCCCCTGATAAGATTAATGTAATATTGCCGCTCTGAGTTTGTCCGAAGGCGATCCCGGCAACTACAGGTAAACTCCAGAGAGTGATGCGATCGTGTGTTTGACCAGAGGGCATGGGCTTGTTTTGGGTTAATTATTCGTAATTGGAACAAGGGGGACAAGGGGGACAAGGGGGACAAGGGGGACAAGGGGGACAAGGGAGACAAGGGGGACAAGGGGGACAAGGGGGACAAGGGGGACAAGGGAGACAAGGGGGACAAGGGGGACAAGGGGGACAAGGGAGAATGGTTTGTGGCAAACAAAAAATTTTTGGAAAAGCTGGATCTAAATCGTAGATGTTTGCTATGATAAACATCCGTGAGAAAAACGGCTACACGGGCGATTAGCTCAACGGTAGAGCGCCTGCCTTACAAGCAGGATGTTACAAGTTCGAATCTTGTATCGCCCATAAGTTATCAAAAAATAGAGTGTCAAAACTGCTATGGGACAACAACCATAAGTTGTCCCATTCAGATAAGACAATCCCCCCTAGCCACCTAACAACAGGTAGAACAATGTCCCCCTTTTTAAGGGGGGTTGGGGGGATCTTCGAGGATCGATCGCTTTTAACTGAACCGTATTGCTGTATAAGAGTAAAAAATAAAAAGTAGAGACGTTGCATAACACATCTCTACTTTTTGTAAGTTGCCTAACTTGACAGCTAAAATGCTAGCTCTGACCTTATTTAGGCATTTTGACTTTTGACTGATGTACGGACGGGTTTAAGGCAGAATGCTCGGTTCTAGAACAGATCTCTTCTAAAAACCCGCCCCTACAAATGCTTGCCTTTTGACTTTTAACTTTTAACTTTTGACTTTTGTGCTAGATTTTGGCTTCTTCCTTGACTAACTTGTCCCAACCCAAGTCTTTGAGGTTGTTATTGCGGCGTAGGGGTCGAGTTACCAATTCGAGAATATCGCGGGCGTTGGTAAAGCCGTGAATTTGCGCAAATGTGAACTCTACAGACCACTTGGTATTGATTCCCCGTGCTTCTAGGGGGTTAGCATGTGCCATACCTGTAATTACCAAATCAGGCTTCAACTCATAAATCCGCTGGACTTGGTTGTAGTTGTCCGGCTTCTCAACAATTTTAGGTAAGGGTACGCCCATTTCTTGACAAGTTTTTTCTAGCATTGCTAATTCAGCCGCTTGGTAGCGTTTATCCATATATGGAATGCCGATTTCGGGTACGGTCATGCCACAACGGATCAGAAATCTTGCCAAAGAGATTTCGAGTAAGTTATCTCCCATGAAGAAGGCAGATTTGCCGCGAATCAATTGCACGTAATCTTCTAAATTTGCCCAAATTTGAGCTTCTCGTTCGTCTAACCCTTTGGGAGTGATGCCAAATACAGAGCAAATTTTTTCAACCCAAGCGCGAGTGCCATCGGGACCAATTGGAAAGGGTGCGCCGATGAGTTTGCACTTGCGACGACGCATTAAAGTTGTTGCCGTCCGCGATAAGAAGGGGTTGACACCAACGACATAATACCCTTCTTCTAGAACTGGTAGTTCGGTGTAACGCTTGGCAGGTAGCCAGCCAGAAACTTTGATCCCCTGTTTTTTTAATTCCAAGGTAAGTTGGGTAACAACCGGATCGGGGAGAGAACCGAATAATACCAGTGGCGGATGATTGACATACTCAGATTCTTCTTGGGCAAGTTCTTCTTTTTTCTTCCCAAAGTGGAGCAGTTTTTGAATCGCGTTGCGTTCGTTTTTCTCAGTCTCGGCTACAGGTGCTTCATTCGGACAACGGGCTGCCATTGCTGCTAGAACTGTATCTTCCCCTTGGGTAAAGGCGTAGTCTAAGCCATTTGCCCGCGCTACTACGATGGGGATACCGATCTCGGATTCTAACTTGGGTGCTAAGCCTTCCAAGTCCATTTTGATGATTTCGGTGGTACAAGTGCCGATCCAAACAATCACGCTGGGGTTGCGATCGCGCTTAATTTGCTCGCACAATCGCTTTAACTCCTCATAATCGTTCAACTGGGCGGAAATATCCCCTTCTTCTAGTTCTGCCATCGCATAGCGAGGTTCGGCAAAAATCATCACCCCCATAGCATTTTGCAAGAAATAGCCGCAGGTCTTCGTCCCAATTACCAAAAAGAAACTATCTTCAATTTTTTGGTAAAGCCAAGCAACGCAACTGATTGGGCAAAATGTATGATAATTGCCAGTTTCGCATTCAAAATTGAGTGCTTCCGGTTGTGCCAAAGTCATAAATCGGTGTTCTCCCCTTCTGATTTAAAGGATGAATGGGGAGCCGAGAGACACGGGAGACAAGGAGGACAAGGGAGACAACGGAGGAAAGATTCATTCAATATCTAAAATTCCCCGACTCCCGACTCCCGACTCCCGACTCCCCAATTAAAATTCAGGAAATAAACGTGAAATCTCGTCGTTGCCAGTTTTACCTTCTCTAGGACGGTTAGAACTCGCAGACTGTTCGTCCGCCCAGATATCGCCGAAGTCAGACTGACTAAAATTTTTTTTTGCGTCAGGTGTTTGCCCAGTTGCCTGCGCTGTTGTAGGAGGGACATCACCCGTAGATAATGCATCTAGTTCGCTTTCGGCGCGATCGTCCATCATACCCATGAGCGCATCCATTTGCGTGTCAGGATTAGAGGGATGGGGGTTTCCCATCGGATTGTGCGGGCGATCGCTCGATAGCTTTTCTGGGTCAAAATTTAACTCCAGAACGTCAATTAAAGCATTGAGATCGGGATTGAGTTTAGTAAAAGGAATCATTAATTCCGCTAATTGCGGTTCCAGCGCGCTCACAACTCCCAGGATGAGGTTAGAAGATGGTCGCCTTCCACCATCGGGCGTGGTGACGTATTCTACTTCCATTTGCTTAGCAATCCAAGCATGATTGGCATGAAAGAATTGCACCCACTTTTGTTTTAAAGATGCCGTTAAGTCTGTGAAAAATGCCATCTACTTTACACCTCATCCAAAAATACTAGACCGATCAAACCATCATCAAGTCTAGTTCTTCTTCTGGAGATGGAACAGGTGGTTTGGTGGGATTGAGGTAAAAATCAGACAACAGGGCAAATAATTCGCGATCTGGCGAGTCATTTGGCACAACTCCTTCTGGACGCGCCAAAATTTGGTCGGCGACGTTGAGATAGTAATCGCAGACGTAATTTAGGGAAGGATCGGACTCAGCCATTTCAAACAAAGTCTTGCCTTTGACGCGAGAAACGCGAATATCTTCGATGAGCGGCAATACTTCTAATACGGGCATGGGTACGGATTCGATATATTTATCGATCAGGTCGCGTTTAGCGGTACGATTGCCGATCAATCCTGCCAATCGTAGGGGGTGGGTGCGTGCTTTTTCTCTCACAGAAGCAGCAATGCGGTTAGCTGCAAACAAGGCATCAAAACCGTTATCGGTGACAATCATGCAGTAGTCAGCGTAGTTTAATGGAGCAGCAAAGCCACCACATACCACGTCACCCAATACGTCAAATAGAATCACGTCGTATTCGTCAAAGGCGTTGAGTTCTTTTAACAGCTTGACTGTCTCGCCAACGACGTAACCACCGCAACCTGCACCCGCTGGTGGTCCCCCTGCTTCAACGCAATCTACGCCACCGTAGCCTTTATAAATCACGTCCTCAGCCCAGACATCTTCGTAGTGATAGTCTTTTGACTGAAGCGTATCGATAATGGTGGGAATTAAAAATCCTGTCAGGGTAAAGGTACTATCGTGCTTTGGATCGCACCCGATTTGTAAAACCTTTTTACCGCGCTTGGCAAGAGCGACAGAAATGTTACAGCTCGTTGTAGATTTACCGATGCCACCTTTTCCGTAGACTGCAAGTTTCACGTTGGGTTGGCTCCTATCGTTGTTTTGTTATGGCTCTGGCTCAAGAAGTACACGAAGTCAAAAGTCAAAAGTTAAAAATCAAAAGCCCTATGTTGTGGGCATTTGGTACTTTTCCTTATTGATGATTTATTTCTGTCGTGCTGTACTAGCTTGCCGATCGCCGTTTTTGGTTCGATTACTTGTCATTATCTGGCAAGGGCAAGGGAAATGAAAGGGCATCTTCAGATAAAAAAGAGAGTAAATCAGTATTTCTGAGCTAAAAAAGTAATATTTTCTCTAATATCTTCCGAAAACTCTATTTAAGCTTAAATTATCCTACTAAAACAATTTTGTGTTTTTATTTTATATAAATAGTTACAAAATACAAATAAACTTGTTTGTGGAAACGATCGCGATCGCCGAGTCCCAAAGCTAGAGTATTTATACTTGTTAAACTTGTAATGGCGATCGCAAATATCGCCCTAATCCCTCTTACTCGGGGCGATCGAGGTGTCCTCTGATGAAGAGTTAAATTTTGCTGAAATTGAGCTACGTTACGAGACAAATAGCAAAACTATGGCGGTCGCACTGTGAAAATGGAGTTAGCTGGTAAGGAAAGCGGTTGGGAATAAGCGATCGCTCAGTTTATACAAAGAATCATTAATTTTCTCAAGCCATAGACTCAGATCCCCCCTAGCCCCCCTTTCCAAGGGAGGAACAAAAGCCCCTCTTTCGACACTAGGAACAAAAGTCCGCTTCTGACAGTATGAACAAAAGCCCCCTTCCGACGGTATGAACAAATCGCCCCCCTGCCAACGCCACAAACAAAAGCCCCCCTTTTTAAGGGGGGGTTGGGGGGATCTCTTTTGCCGTAGTCGAAAATTCAAAAGGCACGAAATATAGATACGATATGCGATCGCAAATTCTCGCTCCTAGCAGTAGAATCTACTGTATGCCGAAACTACTAACTTAAATTTCTGTCTACACTTGCCACAAAATCTCAGGTTTAGAAGAAATAAGGAAGATTTACGCGATCGCAGCTCTAGTTATGGCTGGTATCATATTCTGCCAGTAATTTGCATTGCCAGCTTTTTCTTCTACCTACAAGCCCGTTACTTACATTTAGCAGCGTTTCCATTTACTGACGAAGGAGTTTATGCAGAAGCGGGTCGATTGATGTTGGAAGGACTCGCCCCCCACAAAGATTTTCCGCTTTGGCATCTGCCGCTGTTACCGCTATACAGTGGCATCGTCTTGAAATTAACCGGAAATATGTATTGGGTACGGCTGTTATTTCTTGCTTTAAATTGCTTTGCCGTCGTTCCCTTTTATTTAACTTGTAAAAAGTTACGAGATAATTCTTCAGCCGCCATTCTTGCCATTTTATTTTACCTGACATTTCACGAACTGATGTTTCAGGATTTTCGATTTCTAGCAATTAGACAAATGGCAAACAATTTTCTAATTGTATTCTTTTATTTAGGGGTCTGTCAAAAGCAGTGGAAATGGAAGCCAATAGTACAAGCTCTCTTATTTGGCTTTTCCGTGTTACTATTTTTACCTAACTTATTAAATTTTTCTTTTCTGGCTTTGGCTATGAGCTACTCTGAAGAGTCAAGAGTACAGCGATCGCGAGAATTAAAAAAATATTTTTTACTCGGTGTTCTAGCAATATTTATCTTATTTATCTATTTTGTGTTTGTTCCTCGCAGTCTTGACCAAATTGTATTCGGACAAATAAACCGCGAAGCAACTGGGAGATTCGAGCGGTTATTTGTTCTTTTACAAGCTAAAAAAGATATATATTTATATCTACTTGGTTGCGGCGGACTAATCTATACTGCTATTTGGCAAAGAAAATTAAGATTTTACGCTTTAGCATTCCTTGGCTTAGTCGTAACTAGCACCTTTCTTTCTTCAAACTTCTTTCCTCACTATATGTCAGGTGCTGCACCAGCATTTGCTTTTGGTATATTTGGGTTAGGAATAGGAATTTACCAATTTTGTCAACGTCTTCCTCTAAGTGCGATCGCTGCAAATTTTATCTCGTTAATTATTTATATCCTGCTTTTTTCATATCAATTTTCAAATACATTTCCCTCGTTGTACGAGCAATGGACAAATAATCGTAATCCTAGTTATTATCAGACAGTTGTAGCACTTACCAAAACGCCCGAACCACTCCTAACTATGGAACCTATCTTTGCTGTTGAAGCAGGAAAAAAGCTGGTCAGAACTCCAATTGAAATCTATTTTCGCGCCCCAGGAATTGATTTTCCCAATCCAGATGTTGCAAATAAGTTTAGTCAACAAGATTTTCAAGCTATGGCAACTGAAGCCTGCACGATTTTTTTAGAAGGCAAGGGCGAACAAGTTTTTCCGATTGAGTTACAAAAACGATGGCGAGCAGAATTTCAGACTTTTCAGAAAACTCGCTGGGGAACTATTCTGGTGACAAATAACTTTGGTTGCCATTAATTATCAGTTGTCAGTTAAAGGTTGTTAAAAGCGATCGCGCAAAGGCGCTAAGACGCAAAAGGGTTAGCTTGTGGTTACTTTAAATTTTGAGTTTTTAGTTGCTAGTAATTGCTGATAAATATTGTCGTGTGCTTTGGCAATCGCAGACCAAGTAAAGCGATCGCTTAATTGACTGGCTGTAGCACTGAGGCGATCGCATTTCGCTCGATCTGGAATGAGTTTGAGCAAAGCCTCGGTTAGTGCTGTGTCATTGCGAGTTGGTATGAGTTTCAACAGATTTTCAGCTAATAAATCGGGATCTGGTGGAGTGCTGCGAGTAGCAATTACAGGCAAACCATGCGCCATTAAAGCCAGTAAGGAGCCGCTTTTGAGCGTCACGCCATGATTGAAGGGTAACACGCCCAGATCGGCTCCAGAGAGGTAGTGAGAAGCTGTTTCACCACTTACGTAACCCGTCATGGAAACGCGATCGTTCAGATGGAGTTCCTTGACTAATAGTTGCAGCCGATCCCAATAAGATTTCGCTGCTTCTGCCTGTAAAGCTAAACTTTCTACACCTCCCAGTAATAACAATCGCGCCTGGGGCTGTTGAGTCACAACTTGCCTAAATGCCGATAATAAATACTCGATGCCTTTAACAGGATGCAGAAAGCCAAAAAAGACAACTACAAAACTATCTGACAACCAACCAAATTGCTGTCGTAGCTGCTGTCGCGCCTGTTGGCGATCGATCGGAACTACTGTAATGTTTGCGGCGATCGCAATTCGGTGCAAGCGATCGGTATAATTTGGCATTCGTTTGAGGATGACACTTTCTGCCTCGGCGTTAGTCGTAATAATGGCATCGCTTCCCGTGAGTAAAAAACCATCTTCTCGATCCCACCATCCCCGCTGTTGTCCCCACATTTTCAGCCATTCCAAAAACTGAGGTGGAATTCCTTTTGGTTGCCATTCCCACCAACCATACTCATGCACGGTGGTGACAATTGGTTTTCGGTAGCCAAAAATTCGTAATAGGGGTGGTAGGAGAAAAATCGGGCGTTGAAAGCAGTACGTCCCAGCTGCGTGTTGAATGTGAAGCAGATCGGCAGCAGTAGATTTGACAGCACGGACTAGAGATAATATTTGAGACAATCCCCAATCTGTCACGACTCCCTTAACATTAGGGTCGTCGATCGCTGTTGCCGCAGCCTGAGTTGTGAGTACGATCGAATTCACCCCCTGTTTTGCCAGTGCTTGTCTCAAGTAAGCAGTATAGTGGGCAGTACCACAGCGATCGGGTTGATATGTACCTGCAATAATAGCGATGGTAGTCATTAGCAACAATTTTATTTATAATTTATTTCCCTTGCCCTTACGTCCTATTGGTACGCACATTGGTGTTCCCAAAACTGGATCGGCAACAATACGACACTCCAGCTCGAAAACCTCTTGGATCGTATCTTCAGTCATCACTAGCTTTGGCGATCCAGCGGCAAAAATTCGACCATCTTTGACAGCTACTAAATAATCGGCATAACGGCACGCCTGATTTAAGTCATGCAACACCATCACGATTGTCCGTCCCTGGTGGTTTAACTCATACAACAAATCTAAAACTTCTATCTGGTGGGTTAAATCGAGAAAAGTCGTCGGTTCGTCCAAAAGTAAAATCTCCGTGTCTTGCGCCAAAGCCATTGCAATCCAAGCTCGCTGTCGTTGTCCGCCTGATAAAGTGTCTAGCGATCGCTCTGCTAGCTCTAGCAAATCTGTAATCAAGAGTGCCTGTTGAACGATCTTCTCATCTTGTACTGACCACTGTTGCAACCAGTTTTGATAGGGATAACGCCCTTGTGCTACTAAATCCCGTACTGTTAACCCTTCTGGTGCGACTGGAGCTTGAGGTAAAATTCCTAACTGTTGGGCGACTTCTTTGGTAGAAAGCTGCAAAATCGAAGTGCTATTGAGATAGACCGCACCACCACGAGGTTTGAGTAATCTTGCCAGTCCCCTTAATAACGTCGATTTACCACAACCATTTGCACCAACTAAAGCAGTAATTTGTCCTGTCGGGATTGCCAAATTCAAGTCATGGATAATCGGCGTACCGTCGTAAGCTAAAGAGAGATTTTTGGTTGACAATCCTTTCATAAGCTCGATCTCTGACGATGACGAATTAACAAATAGAGAAGATAGGAATGCGTAGTCCCAGCCTTAATGGTTCGGGATTTGAGTTTTAATTGCGAACTATTGACAACAATTCTACAGATAAACGATCGGAGGAAGTCAGAAGTCAATGATTTTTAGCTGGCTTTAATTTTCATCTCAGCCGGAACTCAGAGTTTTTGCTTAGCGTGTATGAGGTGCGATCGCGCTTATACAAATCATCGGTCAGAATATATAAATGATGAAAAAACGAGATTTTTTACACGCTAGTGCAGCAGTAGTTGGCATGGCGCTGTTATCGCGTTATCTACCTTGGAGATCGGACGATATGGCAACGGCAAATAATGAATTTGAGATCGAAAAAACTGAGGCAGAGTGGCGCAAAACATTAACACCAGAACAGTTTCGCGTCCTGCGTCAACACGGAACCGAACGGGCAAGGACTAGTCCCTTAGATAAGCAATATGGCAAAGGTACATATGTCTGTGCTGGTTGCGGCTTACCGCTATTTACCTCGCAGACTAAATTCGACAGCGGTACTGGCTGGCCCAGCTTTTTTACTCCGATTGAAGGTGCGATCGCGACATCTGTAGATAAGTCACTGTTTATGACCAGAGTTGAAGTCCATTGTCGTCGCTGTGGCGGGCATTTGGGTCATGTCTTCGAGGATGGTCCCAAACCGACTGGCAAGCGTTATTGCATGAATGGTGTGGCAATGAACTTTATTTCTGGCTGATAGAACAGCTATGTATGCGCAGGGGCGGGTTTATCTAAAATATCTATCAGAGTCAAAGCTGTTGGAAAAAACCCGCCCGTACAAAATTCGTGTCTGTCTCAATGGCGATCGCAGTCTACCGCATTGGTGCTGGAACCCACTGCTGAAAGCTATCTAAGTGACTCCAATAAGCCATGTATCCGGTCAGCGCCCAAATTAATGCAGCGGCAATTAATCCGACTGCTCCAACGATGCGCCACAAACGATTATTTTTAAAGTACCAGAGTGTTGGCGCGGCACAAACTCCGGCTAATCCCGTCAAAATGAAGCCGATGCCTGAGAGGATAGGTTGTTTCGTCAATCCCAAATTTATCAGGCGTACGCCTACTACGATTGCGACTAGCCCAGCAAAGAAACCATAAATCGCTAGAGTAATTAACTCCCAGCCTTTTGCCAAACTAATAGACGTACCAATAAACAGGATGCCAAACAGAACGCTAGTTTCGCCAAATGCAATATTGAAACTGCCTCTGACAGTCCAAGTTAATGTCATGTGCAATCCAGTGGTAAGTGCGATCGCGCCCGTAATTCCAAACCCAGGAATCCATTTGTTTTGGTAGGGATCGTCCAAGCCAGCATAGACATAGTACGCCAGTAAAAACAACCCAGCGACCATGTTAATCAACATTAACGTAATGTAATCTATAAACACAAATAAACCTCATCAACCAAAAGTAGATTTTCCGAAATCTAGCCTGAGAGTCTTGAAGCTATATAACAACAGTTCAATTCTAAATTTAAAACTCTATATCAAAACTGGGGTGCAAACTATAACTGCACCCCTTATTATTTGCTCTTTTATTTCTCCTGCCAATCGCTCTAGTTTTACAGCAGTACCACTTTACGGTTTTACTGGCTGAGCAGCGGCAGGCAGACGTTCGGGCTTTGGCTTGCCTGCCCAAGGCGGCGGACCCTCAGCAGGGCGAATTTCAATCGTGGAACCATTAGCACGAGTGATAGAAAAGGCATCAAACTCGCCACTTTTTTTGCCGATCTCGCCTCTTACACTGACTTCTTCCCCTGGTTTGAGATTAATTTCTCGCCACCAACGGGGACCAGCATCGACAATAATTTCTCCCGAACCATCTCTAAGAGTGAAATCGTTACCAACAACGCTGACGACTTCGCCAGAAATGACTGTACCTCTGGCACGTTGTTGTAGATCGCCAATTCTAGTTCTACTTTGCGCTTGGGCAAAGCTAGGCAACATAGGAATGGCGATCGCGCCCATAACTGCTGTTAAGGCTAAACTCAAGAATGCTCCATGCTTCATAGTTGTTTGCCTCCAATATTTTGCTTCTAGTTTTCAGTATAAAAATGATGCAAATATGACAACAAGAGGTCAGAAATTAGGAGTCAGCAGTCAAAAACTATGACGTGACTTCATAAAATAGCTAAGCTAGATTGCATTTTTTAGTTTTTGAGCTATTAAAGATTACTGAGGAATGTAACTCAAATTACATCTTGAGATAGAGATATTCAATTCTTATATTTGACACAAACTCTCCAAAAGGTAGATCCATCTAGCTAAAGGAAAGTTTTAGCATCGATCCCAACAATAAACAAATCTATTGGGAGAAAAATTCATGAGTGAAGCAAGATCTAAAGAAAAAGTTACCCGTAATGACGAGATGGATACCTCAACAGCAGATCGGGGCATCATTCCAGCAGAGGTAGCAGCTCGTATGGATCGTGAAGGTGAAGATTATCGGGAAACAGCTGAAGAACAAGCGGGTGCTGAAAGCCTTAATGTTACAGGTGGTGCTACTGTAGACCAAGAGGGTTTAGCCAATAACTATGCAGTTGAACCCGAAATGTATTACGAAACTCCAGGCGATCGCACCGCCATGATTGAAGCGGAAGAAGCCGAACGCCAGCAAACACTAGAAGAACTGAATGAAGACGAACAAGGCAAGCTGACTGAAGAAGGCGACCAACGCCACAAAGGACCGGGAATCATTTAATCCTACAAATATTGGAGACAGCTAAATACTCCAGAGGTCAGCCGCTTGACAATCTTGCAAATTGATTGAAGCGGTTTTTTGTTGCTTATTTGCCTTAGAATAATCTGACGTTGCGGCATTGCGTGGAGCGAAAATCGTGGCAGAGGCAAAAATTGGCATCATTGGAGGCAGTGGACTCTACAAAATGGAAGCACTTCAGGATGTAGAAGAGGTGCAAGTTGATACGCCTTTTGGTGCGCCCTCAGATGCATTAATTGTGGGAACCATAGAAGGAACGCGGGTAGCCTTTCTCGCCCGTCACGGTCGCAATCATACGCTTTTACCTTCAGAATTACCTTTTCGTGCCAATATCTACGCGATGAAACAGTTAGGCGTAGAATACATCATCTCTGCGTCTGCTGTTGGTTCTTTGAAGGAGGAAGCGAAACCTTTAGATATGGTCGTACCCGATCAATTTATCGATCGCACGAAAAATCGCATCTCGACTTTTTTTGGTGAGGGAATAGTTGCCCATATTGCTTTCGCCGATCCGGTATGCGATCGATTAGCGGGAATTTTAACTGAGGCGATCGCCAGTCTCAATCTCTCAGATGTTACCCTACATCGTGGCGGAACTTACGTTTGCATGGAGGGTCCAGCCTTTTCTACCAAAGCAGAATCTCACCTTTACCGCAGTTGGGGTGCAACGGTTATCGGTATGACCAACTTACCAGAGGCAAAGTTAGCCAGAGAAGCAGAAATTGCCTACGCTACCCTAGCCTTAGTAACAGACTATGACTGCTGGCATCCAGACCACGATAGCGTTACCGTCGAGATGGTAATTGCTAACCTGCAACGTAATGCCAAGAATGCCCAAATGGTAATTCAAGAAACGGTACGGCGCTTGAGTAAAAATCCTCCTGCCTCAGAAGCGCACTCCGCTTTAAAGTATGCTATTCTTACACCCCTAAATAAAGTGCCTGTGGCAACTCAAGAAAAGTTGGGACTGTTGTTGAAGAAATATCTATGAAATTGATATGAAAGAGCAATTTCTCAAATGGATAAATCTTGCCCTAGTAGCAGATTTCTTTCTCGTCCTCTTTGCTTTCTTCTGGCTGGCGATCGCAGTTGCTGGTCACGTCTTGCATTTACCCTTGGGTTTAGACTTATGGTATAAGCTGTGGCAACCTGTTTTTACTCCCGCGATCGGTATTCTCATGGCTGGAACGATTATTAGCGGGTTGGCGAGTTGGGTAACAAAGCGGCTCAATTCTCAGCAGAATTGAGTCCGATGCGATCGAATTACACGAATTGGTGCGCGAACTCGCACATCAAATCTATCCTTCCTTTGCGTAACATCGCCGGGTCTAATCTTTCTGTCGTATTGCAAGTCATCAACACGACTAACTTTTGTTGCTCCTGAATGCCCGATTCATCAATGACACTTTGATATAACGTGCCATCGAGTAAGCTGAGAATCCGCTCGGTTTTATAATTTGATTGTGCGATTTCTGTAGAGCGATCGGGAGCTAAGTTATCAGCCTCGTTGATAATAATGCAAACTCGTTCTAAATAACTCGGCGGAACAAAATTCTCTACAGCCGCGTGGTCGAGGATAAAAATAATATATCCCAGTGGGGCGAGAATTTCTTTTGCTACGGCTTGCGCCCAAACTGTCTTTCCCGTACCAGGATTACCATACACTAATACAGCCAATTGGTTTTGGGTAAAAACTTTCTCTTGAACGGCATCAGTAAAACTTTGTACGTCAGCCGGAAAAGAATTAATAGCAAACTGACTGTGAACTTGTCCGATCCGACTTTGGTAGCCACTTAACATCACGGCAAGATCGTAAGTGACTTTGTTTACCAATGGTGCGAGTTTCTTTGCCATTATAGTATAACGGCGATCGCGATCCATACTATAAAGTGGATCGATTCTCAGCCAAATTTCATGTTCCGACCAATACGCAAAAATACTACCAATACTTTTGAGTTTATTCCATTCAACAAATTTTTCTGGTGGGTAATAGAAATATTTTCCAGTACTGTACTGCGTAATTAGATCTGGACGACCTAAAAAACTTAAGAGTCTAAAAATAGTAATCTCTTCTAGTTTTAACAGAACTTGTTCAATCGGAATTAAATCGCGTGTCACCGACTTAACAACAGGTGTCTCAATTGATAAACTATCTCTATATCGATTATCTGGCGTAAGTGGTTCGGGCGTGATGAAGTTCCAGAACTCATCAATTTCTTCTCGCGTAGTTTCGTAGAATAAGTTTAAAAAATTTGCCCACCAAGCATAGTGTTCTCGACCGAGTGCATCAGCAATATAGCTGACTACATTCATAGCTTTATGAGATACTTCCCACGGATTATTCAACCAAGTTTCCCAAAGATAATTGAGGTCGATGTCTCTATTTAGGGGTTGCCATCCAGCGCCTATTAAGTTAGGTTCTTTTTGCTTTTTGTACATATTTTTGTGTCATCGATCGCTAAAATATATCTAAACTTGCTGAATCCAGTTTAGTCTTGCTTTCCAAGCAATATAGTTATTGAAAAATGAATTTAATTGCTTCTTTGCTATACTGTTTCTTACTAACAGCATAAATGTTTTTGCCATATATCGTTTGTTTTGAATTTTAACTTTTAACTTTTGACTTTCGCCAAATGGGGATAGTAGGACTCGAACCTACAACCCCCCAGGTTGGAATCGAACCAACGCTCTCCTGTTCTTCACACAGGTGCTACTAGCAACTGAGCTACCAGGGGATGACGAGAGTGGGGGAATCGAACCCCTAAATCCACAAAATAGGTAATAATATTCAATTTTTAAGGTTCAAAAAAAGAATTTTTAACTATTATAAATACCATCGATTTTCTAAATAATAAACTTGTTGAATATGACGCATAATTTCGATGGCTTTTGCTTTTGCGCGGCGAGAATTTTTATTTTGGGCTGATTCTAATGCCGTGCGATCGCAATTAGAATCAGATTTATCGCATGGGAAGTCTGAAGGCTTTTCACCTCGATTAATTATGTGAATGTAAAACATTATTGTTTCGGGATTAGATTTGTCTCTCGACTCACTACATATATACTACAAATTGTATTACAAAAATGTCAAGGGTTTGGAGAAACTTTTTTTGAAATTGGCTGTAGCTCTTGTAGAAAATGGATTTAAGCGTATTACAGAATTGTAGTATAGATGGGTAGTACTAATAGTTTATTTATCCAGGTGCGATCGCACGACCGAAGGTAGGTATGCGCGTGTCAGTAATAGCTGTGATTTTGTGTCGCGCATCAGCCGTAGGCGTTAGCGATAGCGAAGGCGAAGCCGTTAGCGTAGCGTTAGCCGCAAAGACGCAAAGTGGTTCCTCACAAGATAGACGCAAAGAAGAACACCAATTAACCAATTACCCATTACCAATTACCCATTACCAATTACCAGTAATAGGACGCACAAATAAATTCATGCGCCCTAAACAGACATTCTTTTGACTTTTAACTTTTAACTTTTGACTTGCTTAGCGATCGCTCATTGCAGCACTCATTTGAGATTCTTGCCACAAATGAAATAACAATAACTCGATCGGGTAAGACAAAGATGTGACAAACACGCCTGCGGCATTCTCAGCATCGGATGCTAACCAAAATCCTTGCAAGCAGATTTCTACATATTCTGCGTCGCACTTTTCTAATGCAACTTCATCTGTCCCATATCGTTCGATCGCGGTTGCGAGTGAATTCAACTGTGGTAAATCCCCAGGTAATAGAAATGAAGCTGTGCTAGGTTCTATGCAAATGGATTCGCCTACGCGCAGGGCGAATATGGCTCGCATTGCAACCCACTCTTCTAAGGATTGAGTCAAATGCTCTAAGTGAAAACCAGTTTCAGTGTAATTCAATTTCAGCATGAGATAGAGTTTCCTCCTATGTCTGGCGGGAGATGCTCCGAGCGCCAGAATTTTTCGGCAAAAGCAACTGTTGGATGAATCGGTGCTTTGGGTTTAGAGTGCAGTAACATTCCTGCCTGGTGTGGGGTGCGATCGCTTTTATACTGGTTGCATTGTTCGCAAGCTGCCACAACGTTATTCCACGTATGTAATCCACCCTTAGAGAGAGGAATGACGTGATCGATTGTCAAGCGCTTGTTATTACCGCAATATTGACAAGCGTAATTGTCTCTGCGTAACACTTCCCTGCGATTCACAGGGGGAATCTTCCAAATTCGTTCCGTACTGGTAAACGTTAGACGAATATAGGAGGGAACAGCCATGACTAAATTGGGCGATCGCACAAATAATTCTGTCTCTTGCCCAAAATCAAGTGCTTCAGCTTTACCCAGAATCAACAGCGCGATCGCACGCTTGACGTTGATGCGACTGATGGGTAAGTAATTTTGCGAAAACACGACTACAGGTTGCTCTAACACTTGACTTGCGATTGCCACAGCCGTACTCCTCCTATAAAAAATGTTGTCCTCAAAAATTTCTAGACAAAAAACACCAAACAAAAACCCCCGTTTCTAATTAATTCAGAAGCGGGGGCTGAAATTTCTGTAAGTGGTTCTACCCTGATAAAGGTACAGTTTTATACCTGTACCTCCCGCTATCTAGTTGTGTTCGTGGTTCTGACGAATGTAGCTCAATGCTTCCATAGCCAAAATTATCGTTAATTTCTGCGGATTGTGCTTGACTGAGGCGATCGCCTAGCCGCCAAAATCTGGCTGCACCACCCATAAACAAAGACTCCACCGCCATAGCTACTGATTCCCAACTGCCGAGACAGTTGGCGCAAACCAGTAGAGGAGAGATGAAGCCTAAACGTTTCACTGAAGTTATACCTAATGCAGAGAGTTATTTAATCCTTACTTTAAAGATACTACACTTGTATTACTGAGTTGTCTAGATCTTTTAAGGAGAATTCATGATGCATACACTCACTCGCATTCCTACAACAGACATGGAAGTTACTAGCATCCGTCTAGAGAGGGAATTAAAAGAAAAATTAAAAGAGATATCCGGTAACCAAGGATATCAAGCTTTGATCCGAGATATTCTGTGGAATTACGTACAGCAAAAATCAGGTGATTGGAAACCGAAATTTTCTCGCGCTGATATCCGCGCTAGTATTCCAGCGACAGCACAAACAGAGGAACGCTGCGTTTTGACGGGACAAACGATCCAACCACAAGAGGCTATGATGTTAGGATTTACCAGCAACGGCGACTTAGTACCCTTGAGTATGGAAAGTTTGGCAGGATAAGAAGAGAGCAGGGAGCAGGGAGTAGGGGCGAAGGAAAGTCAAAAGTCAAAAGCTAAAAGTCAAAATAAATTATTTCTTTGTCCCCCTTGTCCCCCTTGTCTCCCTTGTCTCCCTTGTCCCCCTTGTCTCCCTTGTCCCCCTTGTCTCCCTTGTCCCCCTTGTCTCCCTTGTCCTCCTTGTCCCCCTTGTCCCCCTTGTCTCCCTTGTCTCCCTTGTCCTCCTTGTCCCCCTTGTCCCCCTTGTCCCCCTTGTCCTCCTTGTCTCCCTTATCCCCCTCAGCACTCTTACATCCCCCTACCCCCCATAAGCTGTATATTCTGTCTCCTGAAGGGTACGGAAGGCATACTTAAGATATAGAGGGAAATTACCTAACGGAATCTGCGGAGTACCTCTGACTCACAGCTTTTATAATCAGGGAAAATACCGATCCAGCGATTTTTGAAGCAAGATAATCTAGATAATCGAAAATACAAATTTTGCTGTTGCAGTAGAAGTCGATCTAAGTTTTTTTAAATTTAGTACCTGCTTGGTCGCGCTCTGGCTAATTTGGGCATCCTAAGTAGGAAGGAGTAATCTAAGGTGAGAAAGCGTGTTAGCCAAGACTGGACTGTTTATAAAAAATCTGCTATCAACCGCTGGAGTGGGGATACACTCAAATCGCTATCAACTGAAGTTGTCCGGTTATCATCTACAAACACCTCACGGATGAAAAATGTTTCTGTTTCATCAGACTCATCCTTACCAGAGCGATCGCCCAAAATCTCCCTCACACGAATGCAGCCAGCAGAAGACTTAGCTCAACTGGGACAACAGATCCTTCAAGTCGCATTGAGTCACTCTGACTCAGAAACAGCACTAACGCAAATTGCCAAATTACTTGGAGAAGTGTTTCAAGTAGATGGCTGTATAATTACGTTTGCCCCTGGAGTCACAGAAACATCGGTAGTGGGTTCGTGGTATTTTAATGCAGCAGTCTCTGTCTCGCCGCAAAAGCTCCTTCAGCCACTCCAAAAGTTAGCAGCGACAATTCCTACTCAAGCTAGCTTGCTGGCAATTGACAATCTTCATGCTCTAACCCATGAAGCGTTAACAGAAGATAAAGACTTCCCACCTACAATTAAAGCAGTATTACAAATTCCGATTTGGGAGCAAAATAAGCTCACTAGCGTTATTAGCTTGCTTTGCTACGATGTCCGTCAGTGGGATGAGCTAGCTGCAAATGCAGCTCAACAACTCATGACATCGCTATCAATCGCGCTCGCTCACCTCGCCCAAGCCCAGTCTGTCGCTACTCTACAACGGCAAATCCAGACAGCTGCTCGTACTAAAGCTTTACTTAATCAACTCACAGTCGCTAGCCGCAGCTCGATGGAGCTGAATCAAGTGCTGCAAATGGCGATCGCGGGTACAGCTCAAGCTTTGGCAGTCAGTCGCGCCTCGATTCTGTTATTGAAGTATGTCGAGCCACAACTGAGAAACAGAGTCAGAGAAAAACTACCTAGAGCTAAAGCAACAATTGCCAGCGAATGGTGTCAGGACGTAGAAGCATATACTTGTGGAGCGCATCATAGCAAGAGCGCCGAACAGTCTTTTTGGCTTTCCGAATGTGGGTTGTGCCAACAAGCGCTCGTGAATTCACCGCAACCAATAGCGATCGCCAGTAAAAGCGATCTACAGTTGAGCGAGCTAACATCTTGTTTAGCGCCAATTTTTGATTTTTCGCAATTTCCTGCTGCCTTAATTTTACCAATCGAAAGCCAAGGGACAGTATTAGGCTTTTTAGTTTTGCAACACTGTGGCGATCGCCACTGGCATCCAGAAGAATTATCGCTGGTAGAGTTGGTTTGCGCCCAAATTGGGACGGCAATTATTCAAAACCAAACGCTACGTCAGGTACAATCTCTCGTAGACGACCGGACTTTGCAACTCCAGCGCAGTCTGGAAGTTCAAAGTTTACTTTATGAGAAAACCCGCAAGCACAACGAACAATTACGTCAACTCAATCAGTTAAAGGATGAGTTCCTCAGTACGATGAGCCACGAGTTACGCACACCGCTAACTAGCATGAGTTTGGCGATTCGGATGTTACGGCAACAAGGAATTACTCCAGAGCGTCAGGCTAAGTATTTGGATATTTTAGAAGAACAGTGCGATCGAGAAATCAACTTGATTGCTAACTTGCTCAAGCTTCAGCAACTTGAATCAAACCAAGCACCGCTGAAATTAGAAACTATAGATCTCAAAGTTAAACTGCAAGCCTTATCTCAGTCTTTCAGACAAACTTGGGTAGATAAAGGATTAAACATTCAGTTAGATATCCCAAAATCTTCTCTACTAGCGCAAACAGACGAGGAAGCGTTCGATCGCATTCTTCAAGAACTTTTAACCAATGCCGGGAAGTATTCTCACCCAGATACAACTGTAGTTTTGCAAGTCACGCATCAAGTCGATCTTCAGCTTAACCAAATTGTTTTACAACTGATCAACACTGGTGCTGGTATTTCTGAAGAAGAAAGAAAGTATATATTTGAAAAATTTAGGCGCGGTCAAGGTGTGACACAGCAAGCCATTCAGGGTACAGGATTGGGACTCGCTTTAGTAAAATGCTTAGTACAGCATTTAAATGGCAATATTGAAGTAACTAGCAATCCGACCGATGATTCTGCTGCCGCCTACGCAACCTGCTTTACTATTACCCTACCACAGACCTTTGCTCGTTAAAGTTTAACTATCTACAGTTTAATTATCATCGAACAGTGACTCAACAGTACGACGAATCCGATCTCGATTTCGAGCTTGATGATACCAATGGCGACGACATCGATGCTGCATCTTCAGCCGAGGATGTGGAAGTACAGACAGAAGAATTGGCACACCGTCAACGTCAAATTACCGCTAAAATTCAGATCTCCCACCCCGTAGAAAAGGTGTGGCAAGTTTTGACAGCCTACGACACCTTAGCCGATTTTATTCCTAACTTAGCGGTGAGTCGGCGGCTAGCTCATCCTCATGGTGGCATTCGTCTAGAGCAAGTTGGAACTCAGCGATTGCTGCGTTTCAACTTTTCTGCCAGAGTCGTTTTAGATTTAGAAGAAAAATTTCCCCACGAAATTCATTTCGACATGGTTGAGGGAGATTTAAAAGCTTATTCTGGGAAGTGGCTGCTAGAACCTTACTTTGTATGTGAAAATCCAGGCACAAATCTCTGTTATACAGTGCGAGTATTGCCCAAGCGTACTATGCCTGTAGCAATTGTCGAGCGCCGCCTGCGGCAGGATTTGCGATCGAACCTGCTAGCCATTCGCCGCCGCGTTGAGGAGTTATAGATAGCAGGGAGCGCACGAGCAGATGGAAAAGTCTTGGCACAAATAAACAAAAGAGGTAGTAAATACTACCTCTTTTGTCTTTCATATACCCCCAGGGGAATTCGAATCCCCGTCGCCTCCGTGAAAGGGAGGTGTCCTAGGCCTCTAGACGATGGGGGCGCGTCTGAGTTCAACCTTATCTAGGTTAGCGAATCTAACGAGTTCTGTCAACACTTTCAGCAGAAAAAATTCGCTCCACTCGATCTCTAGCAGATCGAGCCTATGTAAGGTTAGAAGAATTGCGCAGTCGCATCAGTTGACGACGCATGTGGGAAGAGGCTTCTAGCTCAGAGATCTCTTTGGTTTTCACGCAGGAGTGCAAAGGCTCTAAGTATTCATCTGCACCCGCTGTAAATGCGTCAATCAAGAGTTCTAATAATTTTTCGCGATCGTTCAAAACACAATTTTCTTCAATCAGCCGAAATTTCAAATGAATTTCACACTCGAAAACACCGACTTCTAGCTGTCGATTTGGATGTGATGCTGCGTCAGGATTCATTGCTTTAAACAAATTCTAATTGGGTGTGCAGTTGCTAGCAGAGTTGTCTGAAATACATCGCTCTCAGCATCGCTAGCTTTACCAAACATTTAGTTGAGACTCTAGCTGATGCTGATGAAAGCATCTCCAAGCAGTTATTGCTAGTAGCTTTCCCCATCCACTGATGCTCGGTGCTTGGCTCTTGTCTCCCTCCTGTGGTATTTTTTACCAAACCTCCTGCTAGGCAAAAAGTGCTTGCATCGCGCTCCAGCTAGTAGCAGATAGTAGTTTTGTAAAGAATGTCGTATTTGCATTTACCGATCTCGTTATACGTTCATAGATACAGTAAACGGCGCGTGCCAGCCCAGGTTATATGATGAAAATTTAGGAGTCGATTTAAGAGACAACTACTATTATTCAACCTTTAAGATTAATTACAGTAAAGTTTGTGTAAGGAATTTGTAAGGCTTTCAATAGTTTTTTGTATTTCGCCTGCACTACGGATAAAGTTTAGTTTTAATTTTTACAAATCTGGATACAGTAGTATTAGTAATATTGCTGCTGCTTCCTGGAAAGGGTCTTTACCTGAAACCATTCCATGTCAATTCTGGACTTTATTTGTCATCCGGTCAATTCAGTATAAATAATTACATCAATTTGTTTCAGCAGCTTAGGGCAGGATAACTTGTTAAAAATTTGTCTTCCCGCGAAGCGAGTCGTGAGTCATGGTAAATTCTCCGTAACTCTCGATTGGCTTTCTCTCGTCTCTTCCAGCGATAGGATAAGTAAAATATCATGGTATAAGCCTTTGGAGACTGCTGTTAATGAGTACTTGCGTTCGCGGTTTAATTTTTGTAGTTGATGATAATATCGATACCGATCAGATCATTCCCGCAGAATATTTAACGCTGGTTCCTTCCAAGCCGGATGAGTATGAGAAGCTTGGTAGTTACGCCATGATTGGCTTACCAGATCGCTACGGCAAGTTTATTGCTGCCGATGAAATGAAAACACGCTATCCAATTATTATCGCTGGAGAAAACTTTGGGTGCGGGTCGTCTCGCGAACATGCACCAATCGCTCTTGGCGCTGCTGGAGTGAAAGCAGTCATCGCTCAATCTTACGCGCGAATATTTTTCCGTAATTGTGTTTCTACAGGCGAATTATATCCTTGGGAGTCTGGCGAGCGACTGTGCGATCGCTTCGTGACTGGACAAGAAGTCACGGTTGACTTTGACAAAAATCAAATCATCAATCATACGCTAGACCAAACCTATTCTCTAAAATCTCTAGGAGAGATTAAACCTGTAATTGATGCTGGTGGTATTTTTGCTTACGCTCGTCAGACTGGAATGATTTCTGCTCGGTAGTCCGCGATCGGTTATCAGCGACTTGCGACTTGCGACTTGTGACCAACAACTGTCAACCAACTCCTATAGAATAAACTCAATACCATAAAGTCAAGTTAGAATCCCTACTTATGGAAGAGCAGCTACTTAAGTCCACAACCCGCCACGTTCGGATTTTCTCTGCGGAAGTTAATGAAGATGGCGAACTCGTTCCTAGCAATCAGGTGTTGACGCTAGATGTTGACCCCGATAATGAATTAACTTGGAATGAAGATGCGTTACAAACGGTATACGGCAAATTTGACGAACTGGTGGAGTCTCACAGTGGCGCGGATTTGACCGATTACAATCTACGCCGCATTGGCTCGGATTTGGAACACTTGATTCGATCGCTGCTACAAAGCGGTCGGATTAGTTACAACTTGAATAGTCGGGCGATTAACTACAGTATGGGACTGCCACAAGTTGCCGTGGAAGATAATCGATAGAGGAGTAAGGAATAGATAATTAAAAGGACGCATCACAATGCGCCCCTTCTTTAAATAACTATTTCGCGCTCAAGTGCGACTGCTTTTCATCTCACAAAGACCTTCATTCTAAAGCGGAATACAGCGAGTACGGGAGCTACCACCAAGTGCGTTCGCCGTTTTCGTCAACTCTTGACTGGCGAATGACATCAGAAATTTCTTCTGCGTCTTTGACATGGTGTAAAGCTTTTTCTTCGCCATCTGGTTCTTCTACAGCAAAATAGGTAGGAACTTGAATATGGTCGCCAGTGATATCTGGGGAATCTACAGCAAGTTGTTGCTTTTTCTCTTCAACTGATTGCTCTTCATCAGCGATAACATCACCAGGATTAACTGCACGATGCGTTTCTTTTTCTTGGTTGTTATCCATAATTGTTGTAATCTCTTAAAAACGTAATGACCAATTCACTATTTAAAATTTAAGAATATCGGTTCGCGATCGCCTCCTTCGTAAGTAGGAAATACTTACCTACAAAACGCTAGGTCTGCAAATTGCTCGCCTCGGCTCTAAACACAGGGCGTTCTAAGCTAAACAATCGGATTGAAATCGCTAAAGTAGTAGATAGATCGCGAATTAGACTCGGCTGAATGCGAGAGACTACACTAGCGGGTAGGACTGTAGCAGATTTAGCTGCTTGCGCCAAGCGATTAAATCACAATTTATTCAAAATTCATGTTTGCAATCGATAGTCAAAGCTTGTTAAAGTTAATGCTCAAATCATCTGGGTGGAAGTGAGGTAACAACTGCATCCAGATCTTGCAAAAATATAAGAACAGAAGCGCAATTGCCGTGCGGGAAGCTAAATATAGAGATATAAACATGAATGAGCAGTTTAATCGTCTCTTACGTCTGCTGTTTTAAATTGATTTAATATGGCTAATCGGTGCGCCAGCTATGCAAAATAATGAGGTAACGATCCAATGTCCAAACGATCTGTGTAAGGCTGCCAACTCTGAAGGCGACAAGTTTTGTCAGCGCTGCGGTACATCCTTAATTAAACGTTACTTGTGGGTTGTCGGGCAAGGCACAGAACTCCACGAGATCGGAACGTCGATCGCGGAACGCTTTTACCTCAAAGCCGAGCGAATTGTTTTAGATACTCAACCTGGTTTACTGCTAGACTCTCCTTATTTAGATATTTCTAATGAAATTAGACCTTATTTGAGACTAGTCGCGTATCGTCTCCAAGTTCCGCAGGTATACGGATTAGTATCGCTCGATCGCGAACCACCTGAAAAAGAAATTTTGCTGTTGGAACAAGCACCGATTTATCCCGATGGTGTGTTAACAGCAGGACAGCTAATGCCTCAGATGACTGCTGTTTGGCAGTCCGTTTCTAGCTTACGCCAGCTCAATTGGTTATGGCAAATTGCGCAACTGTGGCAACCCCTATATAGCGAAGGCGTAGCCTCTAGCTTGCTCGTCCCCCAGTTTTTACGAGTAGAAGGATCGTTACTAAGGCTGTTGCAATTGCAATTGGATGATGCCGAACGTCCCACACTAGCGCAACTCGGTCAATCTTGGTCGCAGCTCGCTAAAGAGGCTCGACCAAGCGTGAGTGGATTTATAGAACAATTAAGCCAAGAATTGCAACAAGGAGAAATCGTCAACTCGGAGCAATTGCTAGCGTGTCTGGATCGAGGATTGTTGGAATTAGGGCAAAACATTACGAATAGAGACATTGCCCCCAGTCGGAGTTTCCAGATTAGTACTTGCACCGATACTGGTCCTAGCCGTCAGCGAAATGAAGATGCCTGCTATCCAGCCAGCGGCACCACACTTGCTAAACCACCAGAAGCAAAAGCGATCGCAATTGTCTGCGATGGGATTGGCGGACACGAAGGAGGTAACGTTGCTTCCAGTCTAGCGATCGAAACGCTACAGCACCAGGTACAACAGCTGCCGCTAGATGAAGCAAGTTTAGACCCGAATACCCTCACTCATGCTCTAGAACAGTTTACGCGCAAGACAAACGAATGTATCAGTAGCCGTAACGACAAAGAGCATCGTCAAGGAAGACAGCGAATGGGGACAACCTTGGTGATGGCAGTAGGACATCAACATGAAATATATATTGCTCACGTTGGTGATAGCCGCGCCTACTGGGTGACGCGCACGGGTTGCCATCAAATAACCCTAGACGATGATGTAGCTGCCCGTGAAGTACGGTTGGGTTATGCTGTCTATCGAGAAGCACTACAACAACCCTCGGCTGGTTCTCTCGTCCAAGCGATCGGCATGAGTGCATCGGTACATCCCACGGTACAGCGGTTTGTGTTGGATGAAGACTGCGTATTCCTCTTGTGTTCTGATGGCTTGAGCGATTACGATTTAGTCGATCGGTGCTGGCAAACAGAAATCTTGCCAATTTTAGATGGGAATATGGATGTCGCTACAGCAACTAAGCAGCTTGTAGAACTTGGTAACAACCTTAACGGACACGATAATATTACCGTTGCTTTAGTACATTGTCAGGTAAAGGTGCAAGAGCCAGAAACTCCGCTTGGTTACAGTCAGTCGTTAGACAAAACGAGTAATGGTGCGGTCAGCTCATCTTCATTTGCCGTAACTCTCTCAGAACCACCAACGGAAGATGCGATCGAGAACTACGTCCCGATCGCCAATACGCAGTTACTCTCACCATTACCACCACCGCAACAATCGCGATCGTGGTTGCTCCCAATAGTGTTGGGAATCGGTTTGCTCTTAAGTGCGGCAGCAGGACTTTGGCTGGCTTACAATCACAATTGGCAAGAGCGAAACCCAGCAGCAAATAGTGACAGTAACGATACTACAAATGTTGCGCGATCGCCTGAAAGAGTATATGAGGCTCAGCAGGAAACCCCCCTCCAGCGCCAAGCAGGAGCGACCAACTCTTCTCCCGAGCCACCCCAACTGAATGCACCCGATTTTACTTTGCCCCAGGGCAGTATCGTCAAAGTTCTAAACGAATCAAAACTGCCCTCCCAGCAGCGAGAGACTTGGACGCAGCTGCAAGTCTGCTCAAACCCTGAATTCTCCCGTACTTCTACATCTTCAACTGGCGATCGCCGGATATTAAAACCAGGAGACAATGCTTGGATTGCAAATACCGAACTCGATCGACGATTTAAGGAATTTTCAGGAGGGAACAATCCTTGTTCTACATCTCAGGCATTGCCAACACAGACAGACGGTGGAAATCAGGAGTCAGGAGGACAAGGCAATCGGTAAGAGAGTAGAGGAGACGTTACATATAACGTCTCCACAAAGCGATCGGTGAAGAAAGGGTGTGACTTGTGACTTGTGACTTGCCCCACACCCTTATCACCTCAGCCTCTAGCTCCCAGTTAAATAAACTATTAAACTAAGACAGTTGCATATTTGCGAGTATTTGATAGCGATCGTGGTTATTGATGTCCCAGTCTGACATTCCCTGCTTGAGTTTAGCAATCGAACGTCTTGCCAATGCTGGTAAAGATAACTTTGCCGTTTGGGTAGTGCAAGCCCCTTATCCTGGTGGATATGTGAAACATGATTGTGTTTTGTCCCCTAGATTGATGCAGGCTTGGCAAGCTTGGCAGGCAATGTTTGCGCCTCGCTCATCACCACCAATTTCTCCAGAGATAATTTCCCAGACCTTGGATTTAGTTCCAGAAATCGTTGCCTATCCTGGCGGAAAAACCAACGGACAAGGGGGTCGTCTGATGCAACATTTATGCATCAACCTTTGGCAGTGGATTTTTCAGGGACAAGTACAAATGAGTCTGGAGAAGAGTCAAGGGATTGCGATCGGACAAGGAAAACCATTACGGCTAAGAATAGATATTCGAGAGCCGGATCTCATCGCCTTGCCTTGGGAAATTATGCAGCCTCAGGCTGGAAAACCAGCTATCTCCCTACCTTCGCCACTGCAAGCGCCACAAGTCTTTTTCAGTCGCACGACTAACGATGTTGGTTCCCTGATTTCGCTACCACCCAGTCAGGGTTTAAATGTTTTGCTGGTTTTGGGACAAGACACCGAAGCCGGAAGCTTGCAGTTGGAAACAGAAGCAAAAATTCTCGAACAAACTCTGAGAAGCTTTCAACAACTTAAACCAATTGAAAGGAGAAATTTGGCAACGGTTCCCTGTCGGGTAGACACTTTGCTACAACCTACTCCTAAAGAATTAATCTCGCAGCTAGAAACTCAAGCTTACAATATTTTCTTTTATTCCGGTCATGGTTTGAGCGCTCCAAATGGAGGATTGTTGTTTTTACGCCCCGGCGTGGCGATTGACGGTACGGAGTTAGCCCATGTACTAGCACGTTCTCAAGTCAAACTGTGCGCGATTAATGCCTGTTGGGGAGCGCAACCCGCGTTTGATAACGGACAACCTTTACCGCGTAGCAGTTTAGCAGAAGTTTTGATTCATCACGGCGTACCAGCAGTACTGGGAATGCGGGATGAAATTGCCGATGAGGAAGCTTTAAGTTTTATTCAAGTTTTTACCCAGGCGTTAGCAGCAGGCTCGCCGATCGATCGTGCGGCGGCGATCGCCAGACAGCAACTACTAGCTGTTTATAAATATATTTCTCATGCTTGGACTCTACCCATCCTCTACATGCATCCAGAGTTTGATGGGGAGTTGCTCGGCGCACCCGCTCGTGACGAAATTACTCAGCTACCAGAAGATACGGTCGCGGGTACAGTATACCCACCAGTACGAGCGCAACTGCGTTCTACTTCTGCTCCAGAGCAAGTCTGGCATTTAGGTACGAGATTAGTAAGGGTAGGTCGTCTGGCAGAGAATGATATTGTAGTTCAAGAAGGCTGGGTCAGCCAAAGACATGCAGAAATCTATTGCCGTCAAGATCGCGGCGATACGACTTTTTTCTTACGAGATAATTCTCGTTTCGGGACTTTGCTGTCAAATCTACCCAGTAGCGATCGCTGGCAAAATGTATATCGTGAGGAAGTCCCGCTAAAATCGGGAATGAAGTTAAAGTTCGGCAGCCATAAGGGTCAAACCTACGAATTTATTGTTGAAGACTGAAGCTGAGCGAAGGAAGACAGAAGGTAGAGGGCAGAAAGAAGAAAAAATTGATATATTTTTGCGTAAAGCTCTGTCTTGAGAACTGCTGCCATACAACTCAGACCAAAGTAAATTTTTTATGGAGAAAAGTCAATGCACCAGCTAATTGTTAAATTTATTCAAGTGACGCAGCTCTGCGTAGCAACGGGTTGCCCGCTCGCCGATTTATGAGGATACCCTCTGTCTTCTCAAGCTGGAATTAATCCGCACTTCATGCAGTAAAGAGAGGGAAAAAGCAAGATGCTTTATGCAAAAACTGCAATTAAATACTGCAAAATTGCAGCAGAGATACTGCGATCCCCAATCTTATTTGCATAATTTATGTAGTTGCGGAAATGGCTGTTCAGGTGGTGTAGCTACTCATACAGCGTTTTTGCAGACACCCATGATGAATTGTACAATGACAAACGAATTCAAGTCTTCTGAAATTAACGAACGGCATCGGTTGTTGACTGAATTAGAGTTATTAGAAACACTACTTGCCTCTGAAACAGCAACTTATCCCTGGAACCCTGCTGAAGAAGCAGCAGAAGCATTCTTTCTCGAACAAGAACAGCAATTACAGCAAGAAGACTGGTGGGAAGAGGAACTCTCTGCCCATGCGCCAGGTTTCCTCGCTAGCGTGGAACAGTTATGGGAGAATACTAAGCCAACAACTGTGTCTGCTAGCGCCACAGACGAGCAGTCTCTTCAGATAACTTTGCAAGAGCGATTTGCAGCTTACATGCCGACAGCTTGGTTACAAGCGATCGCTCATAAAGCAACTGACATGTTAGCGACACAAAAATCTATGGCGCAACAATTGGTACAGTGCGTACAAGAATTATTACCGAATTGTTCGGAAGACGATCTGTTAATTCTCGCTCGTCCATATGCCTACAGTATGCGCAGTAGCATTGAGCCATCTACTACCGCGATCGAATCCACGCTCAATCGTTACGGTCAAGACTGGGAAGTGCGATCTGACATCGAACGCGCTCAAATCAGTTTGGCGATCGCTCGCTACGCCATATCTCAATTGCAAGCTGAGCGGGGCGAGGAGTGAGGAGCGAGATCTTAGAGAGCAATTAACTCAATCTAAAATTCAAAATTTTCTTAATCTGGTCTTCTAGGTGTCTTTTCCAAAAAGCGAGTGGCAAAGTTTTGCGATCGCGTTGGTGAGAGCATTCTGGCTTTGAGAATCGCTGCTGTTAAAAACGCATACGATAGAACGCCTACCACGACTAGGAGCAAACCGCTAAAAGCAGCGGTAGAGTTCCATAAAGCATGAAGTGCGGCTGCACTGACATATCCTACGGTCAAGATCTGCCAACGTTGACGCGGTTTGAGTACGCTTAAACCAATGAAATAACCAAAGTATCCGCTATCTGCCATATGTCCAGCAACTGCACCAATGATACGCGGAATCAGTAATTGCAATCCCACAATTTGACCAGCAGCTTGTCCGGCTGACATCGCCACGTTTTGAGCAATTTCTGGCACGTATTGCCACAACGTTTCGACCAAGGTAAAGCCTACAGCTGAGGCAGTTCCTAGTAGAATGCCGTCTAAAGGTTCCCAGACCCCAATCCATTCACGCCAAGGAGAAGCAAGTCGTCGTCCTAAAGCATATGCCCCCAGGACGGGTAAAGCTTTCAGAAACTCTTCCATTAAGCCAGCTCCGACGAACATCCGCAAGAATAATTCGGGAAAGCTAAGCGTTATAAGAGAGTTAGGTAAATCTCCTGGTAAGATGCGACGGAAGATAAAGATAAATAGGGGTAAGATAGGGCTAAATAAAATGAGTGCTGTAGCTGTGGCAGCAAGAATTGGGAGCCACCAAGGTTTAATTTTTCCACAAAGCCGATAGATAAAATAATAAGCAGCGCTACTCAAGTAGGTAGCAACCAAGAGTTGATTGAAGCGAATCGCTTTTGGTTGACCGACAGTAGCAAACATTAATACGACAAATATAACTGTGAAAATACCAGGAATTAAATAAGCTTTGTGGGTTAAGTCTTTAGCCGTAGAGATAATCGGAAATAAGTGGGAGAAATTGACTTCCGCTTCAGTCAGAGGCGATACAGGTGGCGGGATAATACTAGATGGGTGAGGAGAATGAGATTCAAAAATGAATTCTGCGCCGCGATGCCGAAGGCGGTTTGCTTCGCGACCTTCGCCTAACGTAATGCGATCGCCTGGAACGAGTTCCCGACAACCTTGCAAGCGCTGTCCGTTGATAAAAGTACCGTTACTACTGTTCATATCACACACCTGCCACCGATTTTGAGGTTGGGGGTATAAAGTGGCATGATGGCGAGAAACCATACCGTACTGCTCCGATTCCAACACGATATCGCAAGCAAGGTCGCGCCCGATCGCCATTTCTCGCTCGGGTGAAAGGCTGTAACTGCGTGTCAGTCCAGCTTCTCCTGCATTCGGTAATAGCCGCAACCATCCTTCAGCAAGATGTTGTTCGGTCATATAGTATCGGTAATGAGAGGAGACGAGAGACAGGAGACAAGAGACGGAGAGAATCTGACAACTAAACATTCATATATTTGGAATCGAGGCTGTTTGCACTCGCGCTCTTGTTCTCAAGACCATCATTTTATACTTGAGTCCTGCAATTGCTAGATAAATTTAAGGACTTGTACCGATTGAATCTTCCAAACGAATGCCAGTACTTTCTGTCTTCTTCTATCTCCTCTGAATTCACTCGCTGTTTGCATTCCGCACGGCAGCAATAAACAAGAGGACTGTGGCTGGAATACTTACAGCAAGAATTACCGCTGTATTCAAGTTACCTAAATCGGGTTGACCAGAGGCTAGCTCGAACACGGAACCAACTGCTGCGATCGCCGTAATACAACAGCCGCCAAGAAATAAGCCGCTTTTGGGTGTCATTGCATTCATGGTAAATCTCCTCAAGCAACAGGTTTGACTGCACTCATGGAGAAGCCATGCTTTGCCAGTTCTTGGGTTAAAGCCAGCTTGTTTTCGACGCGATCGACGAAGACAATTCCGTTGAGATGGTCGATTTCGTGTTGAATACAGCGAGCCAGTAGGTCTGTAGCTTGTAGCGATCGCGGATGCCCGTATTCATCCTTATAAGCAATTTCTACGGCTTGGGGGCGCGTCACGTTCAAATAAATGCCTGGGATACTCAAGCAACCTTCTTCTGCCACGCAGATATCGCTGCTGGTACGTTTGATCGTAGGATTGATCAGGATCAAGGGTGGGTTAGCGGCATTGTCTGGTTCGCAGTCAATGACGATGATTTGCTTGGATACAGCTACTTGTGGCGCAGCCAAACCGATGCCGTCAGCGCTATACATACTCTGTAGCATTTCTCGCGCCAACTGGCGAACTTCTACATCGACTTTGCTGATGCGTTTTGCAGGTTGACGCAGAGCGCGATCGCCCAAATAGCGGATATCTAAGGGAGGGTTTTTTAACTTTTTCTTTTCAACTGCGATTTCAGAAGCCATGTGAATCTACTCGCTACGGTCGGCTAATTTGCAAATTGTGACATTATTTCAATTTTACCAAGTAGAAGTCAGAAAAGGGACTAGTGACTGGTTGTCAGTTGTCAGGGAGCAGGGAGCGCACGAGCAGGGGGAATTACTTGCGACTTATTTTCACGCACTACACTATGTAAAAATCGGTAATTTTTCCCTTTGCATCTAAAGCAATCCTATTTGATTCATGAACGTGGAGCAGGCTAGAAGCCTACTTTACAAATCATTTAGAACTGCTATACGTTTTTACTAAAAAATTCGTTGCATTTACTTAGGTAAAATTTGGTAATACTAGACTACTATTGTCGCGATCGCTCTACAAAAGTCATTATGATTTCCCTTGAGGATAAACAATATTGTTGTCACGATTAGAAGTAGTTTCTTAGTATTTTTCTGATATTTTTTCTAGCACGTATGATTGCAAATATTGAAATATCTCATTGCAAAATTTATTTTAAAACCATTTTAGGATTGAAAAACTTTCGTAGGGTAGTTAATGAATATTAGTCAAAGATTATATTGCGTCTTTATTTGTACGTTTATTTGGTGAGAATTGATTGGATGCATTGCAATCGCCATAAATTCAAAAACTCAATCTTTGATTTCAAGAGACGATCGCAACAATGCTGTAATCATTAGAGCGATCGCAAATAGTAGAACAGAGCGAGGGAGATGACAGCGCTCGTCAAGCTGAGATTGTTATAAATAAGGAAAAGGAGATAGAAGCAAAATCAACGGAAATCAATCGATGTTTATTAAATTTTCGTACCGATCCGATCGAAAATATCAATCAATTAACATCATTGTTAGGAGAATTATTGGGAGCGAGTTGCAAATTATATAGTTTTCTAGATAATGGAGGGCTTCGTGCAGTATGACAGTGGCAAACGCCGCCATCCGAATAAACCTACTCACAACAAAATACGCTCAATCTGAGCCTAGTATTCAGGCGGACAACATTAAAACATATATTGGTAAAGTCGTCTGCCAGCAACAAGTTGTTGGTTGTTTGTCTGCCTGGTACACGATCGAACACATGCCCGGCAAGATCGATCGCAAAATAATCGATGTTATTTCTTCTCGAAGCCTACAGATAGCAAGGCGGCGGAAGCTCTACTCATGACTCAGCCAGACTGGGAGCAAGATTTACAGGCAATGGCTCAGTCGGTGCAGAGAAAGCGATCGAAGCCTGTCAAGCCATAAAGCGATCCGGATCGAGCAGGAAATTTAATTATAGAGTTTCGTCTTACTCTTCCCCAAAACACCAAAGGAATACTAACAACAGCCCGCCCAAAAGTAACCAATGCGGTATATTTGCGTGCCTGATTAACTCTATGGGAGTTAGGACGAATATATTAGTCACCATCGATGCGGTAAATAGTAACAAGGTAATCAATAGGAGTGGAGGCACGATTGGGAACCAGGTAGAGAAGTTAGGAAAAAGTAAGTCGAAATTTCTACACTGCAAAGAACGCGAATAAACTTTATCGATCGCACGGTGAGAGATAAGATAAAAGAAGTAAAAATTTTGTCCTGGCTAGGCATTGACCCGTGCTATCTACCATAGCTGCTGACTTCAAGATTATTTTCGATCGCGACCCTGCTGCCCGTAATTGGCTAGAGGTACTGTTATGTTACCCTGGGTTACAGGCAATTGTCTTCCATCGGGTAGCGCATCAACTCTACAAACTGCGTCTTCCCTTCATTCCACGCTTTATTTCCGCGATCGCCCGATTTCTAACTGGGATTGAGATTCACCCTGGCGCGACAATTGGCAAGGGTTTTTTTATCGACCACGGTATGGGGGTCGTGATCGGCGAAACCGCGATCGTAGGTGATGACGTTCTGCTCTACCAAGGCGTGACTCTGGGCGGTACGGGGAAAGAAAGCGGCAAGCGTCACCCGACTGTGGGAAATAATGTCGTGGTGGGTGCGGGGGCAAAAGTCCTCGGTAATATCGAACTTGGCAGTAACGTCAGAATTGGAGCGGGTTCTGTTGTTTTACGCGATGTACCTTCTAATTGCACGGTTGTTGGTGTACCAGGTCGAATTATCTACCGTTCTGGGGCTAGAGTCGATCCGTTAGAACACGGTAGCTTACCTGACTCAGAAGCAGAGGTCATTCGCGCTCTCGTTGACAGAATTGAAGCGTTAGAACAACAGCTAGAAAAAGTACAACAGCAGCAAGCACACCAAGATTCTGTCGTCATGTCTCTTCCCGCTGCTGCTAGCTGTCAAATGAGAGATAAAGTGATCCAGCAGTTTTTAGATGGTGCGGGGATTTAAGGATTGACGGCTTGAGTAGACCAAGTGCGATCGCCCTCTAACCAAGTATAAATGGTACGGTTTTGAGGGTCGCCGCGCAATTCTAAGCGATCTACCTGAACTGGCTCCAAAAGCAGCAGACAAAAGTGCGGTAATGGCACTTCTGCGGATGGTGCTGGAGGATTGAAGGTGTCATCAGCAGCTCTCAGCTGCCCTGGATGCGCCCAAGCAAATTGCAGCCGTGCAGAGTCGCTCAACTCTTGCCAACTGGAGATACGGGCTTGCTGTAATTCTGGATCGGGAGAGTCGGAGGCGATCGCCTTTAGCGTACCAGTAATCCGAAATTGTTCGCGGGTTTTGGGAAAATACCAGCAAGCCTCTGCCCAAGGTTGAGCTTCAATTTGGGCAAATTTTTCACTGCGAGTATCGCTGACAAACTTGAGGCGATCGCTGTTATCCAAAAATCCCCGGAATACAACTGTACGATTAGCAGGACGACCATCAAGCCGGACAGTCGCCAATTGGAGATAACGGGCATAAGGCAGACTGCGATTGAGGTGCAGCGCCCGTGCTAGGGGCGATCGCCAAGGAGCAAAAGAATTCGGAATTCGGAATTCGGAATTCGGAATTGTACGATCGCTACTCACTACTCGCAACTTGCTCCCTACTCGCTGCTCCCAGCTCGTCCCTGCTCCCTGCAAGATTCTCAGTTGTTGTCATAGCTGATGCAGCAGCATTAGGACTTTCAACCAGTTGGGGCGATCGCACGGCACTTAAGGCTGTCTTGATCACGACTGCTGTAGGTACGGCAACGATTACGCCCAGCAAACCGCCAACTCTAGCGCCTGTTAAGACGGAAATCAGTACCCATACGGGATTTAATCCAGTTACGCTACCAAGAATACGGGGAGCAACGATATTATCTAAGATCTGCTGAATGATGACAGATGCTACCAAGACTCTAGTACCTAGCCAGAAATCTTGCAGCGCTACTAATAAAGTGGTCAAAATAATTCCCACCGTACCGCCGAAGGGAACTAAAGCCATAAACCCGATCGTGATTCCAAACAGTAACCCAAACGGTACTTTCAGCCATAAGAAAATGGCAGTTAGGGCAGAACCCATACAAATACCGAAAATTAACTGTCCGATGAAGTAATTTTGAAAGCTCAACCGGATGGTTTGGGAAAAAGGCTGGCGAATGGGTGTTGGTAGCCAAGCGATTAAGCTTTGCCAGAGTTCGTCCCCATGCTGTAACAAATAAAATGTTAAAACCATGCCCAGCAGAAAATCGAGCAGGCTTGTCACCGTCACTACAGCTAGGTTGAGTGCTTGGACGGCGATCGCTTGTAATTGTCCCTTAACGCGATCGTTGATTTGTATGACTAAGGCATCGAGATTAATTGGATAACCCTGAGCCTCAGCCCAATCATTTAACAACACCAACTGATAGCGCCCTGAGTCTATCCATTCTGGCAAACGAGTCACGAGCTGCTGCGCCTGACTAATCACTAGAGGCACGAGGGTGACACCTAGCGCCAGTAAAATCGACAAAGCCAACAAAAAGACTAAAATAGCAACTTGTTCTCGCCTTGCGCCTTGCTGCTCCATCCAGCCTACCGGATAGTTCAACAAAAATGCTAGTAAAGAAGCACCGACTAAAATAACAATCAGCGAGTGGAAGTAATCAACGATGGAGGAGATTGCCCAAGCATTGAGTACGAGTAGTGGAGCCAATAGCGCGATCGCCAGAAGTCGCGTCAAAGGTGACATTGCTTGCCACCAACCTATAATAATGCGTTTCTGCATTTTCTCAGTTGCGGGAGCGAACTAAATCAAATGTCCCTTGCAGCCTATTATCCCTAACTCCGCTGTCATAACTCATCCCCCCAAGCTCGGATTCGATTACATCATATGAAAAAGCTTACAGTCTCAGAGCATTTAAATCGCGATCGCCTGCATTTATTTTTTCACCTCATCCCCATTATTGGCTTTTTTCCTTCGCTGTGGACTTTGTATCGTCATGAGGGAGCAGGGACGAGCTGGGAGCAGGGACGAGCTGGGGGAAAGAGAGCTGAGGGAGAGAAGAGAGCTGAGGGAGCTGAGGGGGAAAATACCTACCAACTACCAACTACCAACTACCAATTACCAATTACCAATTACCACAAAGAAAAACTCGCCGTCAGCCGTTTATCTATCACTCTAGCACTAAGCTGGTTGCTGGCATATTTCTTGTTGAGTGCTGGAGCAGAAGCTTCAGAGTTTTTAAATTTTCGTCTATTAATGTTAAATAGTTTACTGACATCTGGGTATTTTTTAGTCAGTGTGTGGTTAATGCTGCGACTAACTACTGGAAAGTCAGTGCGTCTACCTGGATTTTCGGCACTTGCAGATCGGACGCTCGATGAACGCTGAGGTTCAAAGACAACGCCAGCGGTAGAAAGTACGACTCTCTGGCTGGAATTCCGTAATAAGCCAGATGACGACTTTGTAGGATTTGCAGTAGACTCCAGGCAATATTCTCTAATTCGATCCCAGAGCCATGAAATTTACTGTTTCAGTAGCCAGCGTTACCCGTGCAGAGAATATGCCAATTGAGAAAGCGCAGCATATAGCTGTGCCTTTGTCCATTATCATGTTAAAAACTTATTAACTATTTTTGCTGACTAGTGTTAAGTGTGAGGAAGTTGTATCAGTGCAAAGAATATCAGGCTCAAAATCCAATTCTACAAGTAATTCCAAAAATTTTAGGCGCAGTAGTGCTATGAGTAGGACTGGGCGTTGGCTGTGGTTCTGGGTAATCATGAGTGGTGTCGCTGTGTTGTCAGCCACAGCAGGGGCGCTCTTAGCCTATACTATGTCAACCAAGCCGCTGATGCAAAGTCAGCTTAGCCCTGAGGAGCAAGCAATTTTCGGTACTCATGGCGATCGCTTAACGCGGGCTGGTTTTAAACTTTCGGAGCTGACCCGACCAGTTAATATTTTAGTTCTAGGTGTAAAAGTTCTCACTACAGACGTTAATACCCCTGCTGCCGAAATCAAAAAGCAAGGATATCATGCGTTAGTCAACTCCTTCGACGGCTTGACAGACACTATCCTTTTGCTACGATTTGACCCAGCAACCAAAAAAATCGCTGCCCTTTCTATTCCCAGAGATACCCGCACCAAGGTAGAAGGTCGAGGCATAGCGAAAATCAATGAAGCTAATCTCGTTGGTGGTCCAGCAGGCAGTACCAAAGCTATTAGCGAATTACTAGATGGAGTGCCGATCGATCGCTACATTCGGATCAACGTCCAAGGAGTGGAAAAGCTGATCGATGCTTTGGGTGGCGTAACCGTTTACGTTCCCAAAGACATGAAATATCAAGATGATAGCCAGCATCTATATATTAATCTCAAAGCTGGCAAGCAGCATCTTGACGGCAACAAGACTCTTCAACTACTGCGCTATCGCCACGACGAAAATGGCGACATCGGACGGATTCAACGCCAGCAGCTCGTCATGCGGGCGCTAACAGAACAAACCTTGTCGCCGAATACGCTGACTCGGATGCCGCAGATTCTCTCTGTGGTTCAATCGCACCTCGATACGAATTTGTCGATGGATGAATTGGTAGCACTGGCAAACTTTGGCGTACAAACTAATCGATCCAACATCCAAATGTTGATGTTGCCTGGACGATTTAGTAATGCGGGAGAATATAGAGCTAGCTACTGGTTGCCAGACAGCGATCGCATTGCCAAGATGGCAACGCAGCATTTCGATGCCCCTCTGTCTGAATCCGAGCCAGTTGACTTCGATCCGGCGCGATTGAGAATTGCAATTTCCAATAGCACGGGTAGCGATCGCGCTGTCCGCTCTTTGGTCAAATCTCTTGCTGGTGCAGGCTATCGCAATGTATACATTACAAAATCGTGGTCTGAGCCTTTAGATACAACTCACGTCGTCGCCCAGCAAGGCGATACTGAAAGTGCTACAACAATCCGCGACCTCTTAAACGTAGGCGAAGTCCGCGTTGAAAGCACGGGCAACCTTGGCTCTGACATTACTATTCAAGTTGGTAAAGATTGGCTGGAACAAAGTAGGGAGCAGGGACGAGCTGGGAGCAGGGAGTAGGGTAGGACAAGAGGGACAAGGAGGACAAGGAAGACAAGGGAGCAGAGAAAAATCCAAAATCTAAAATTCTCTAGCTACTAGTCACTCTCCCGACTCCCCAATTCCACAATCCACTCCTGCAAGATCGGATTCACCAATTCTGGTGCTTCGTCTTGGGGACAATGCCCGACTCCTTCTAAGGGAATAAACTTTTGTACTTGGGGATAGTTTGCTAGCTCTTGCCCCAACTCTACTGGTTCCCAGGGGTCGGCTGTTCCCCACAAGAAAATTGCCGGACAAGATAGCTGGGGCAACAAATCTTCTGGTAGCGGTCCTTGAGAATAAGCTGTGAAAGCAACAAAGACTGCTACAGCCCCAGCATCTTTCGCTGGAGCCATCAAAAGGTCTACTAACTCATCTGTTACTGCTTCAGGATGAGCGTAGGCTTGGAGCAAGATTTTTTTGACTGTTTTCGGTTTGGCAAGTTGTTGAAAGAAAAATTTTCCAACTGGCTGAACTGCTAATAATTTCTGAATCAGCGGCGCGCCGAAGCGTCGATGCCAAGGTAAGCTAATGCGCTTGCGATCGTGAAGCAAACGTAGGGAACAATTGAGCATCGCTACACCCATAGTTAGCTCGGGGGCGTATACTGCTGCTTGCATTGCCGCAATACAACCGACAGAATTACCAATTAAAACTGCTGGCGTTCCCACGACTTCGCGGCAAAAATCAGCAATTTGTTGTCCCCAAGTCTCAAACGAATATAGGATTTGTTCTCCTGGCTTGAATTCCCCTGGAATCGGTTTAGCAGAACCACCAAAACCGATGAGATCGATCGCGTACACCCTACAAGTCTGCGCCAGATCGGGAATATTCTTGCGCCAGTGCCACCAAGAAGCGCCAAAGCCATGTACCAGGATGACGGGAATACCAGTATCGCCTTGTTGTTGATAGCAAATCGAAAATCCCTGCCAAGTCCACGTTTTTACGGGTGGAAATGAGCTGGATGCAGTTAGAGGTGAGGCAGTCATGAATTTGAATAGCTGGTGACGGATGCTGTTTTTATTGTGACAAATCTTTACATTCTCATCTCTTAACTATCTGTAACTCCTATCTCCGCTTCTGATGTCAGCCACAGTTCCCGCACGTCGATCGCCCGCATTCCCGCACGGTGAGCAGCTTCTAAACCTGCATCGCTATCTTCATAAACGATACAATCTGTAGGCGTAACGCCCATGCGATCGGCAGCTAGCAAGAAAATATCGGGCGCGGGTTTACCCCGTTCTACATCGTTAACAGTCACGATCGCATCAAATAAAGAATATAATCCGATCGCCTTTAGGGTAGGTTCTACTACGCGAATATCGCCGCCTGAAGCTACTGCTAGGGGAACTCTACCATAGTGACTGCGGGCAACATCTGCTACTGCTTCAATTTCTACGACTTGGTGCAGTAGATCCAAGAAGTATTTTTTCCGTGCGGGATTGACAGTATTAGCGTCTAAGGCATATCCAAAAGTATGATTTACGGTTTCGATCAATTCTAACGATGACATACCTCGGCGATCGTAAAGCCATTCCTGACTGAGATCGACACCCAAAGGACGCAGCGTTGCCAACCATGCTTGAATATGAGTGGGGATAGTATGCGCTAGAGTGCCGTCACAATCAAAAATTAAAGCGCTATAAGGTGGCGTTGGTACGAGACACGTATCTTGCATACTGCGTTTGACTGACCTACAAACCCTCTTGGGCTACACCGATTATCGCACCTCTACCACCAAAATTTGTCCCCGTCATTCCCCGATTAAAACGGCTAGCTGCGGCTCTGAGGGTAATATTAGGTAGCGGCACGTCGCCCACTTGTAAGACCAAATTGGCATTATCGGGATTGAGATAGAAGTTAGTAAAAGCACTAACTTCTGGACGCGCCGCCGCTGCTTTTTTGACATATATAAATACTGGACGTGAGAGGGGTTGGTAACTACTATTGGCAATTGTTTCGGGACTTGGCTGAACGCAACCAGAGCCACTATCAATCGCTACCAGTTTCAATTTATCCTGATTTTTTAAGTAGTAAGCATAGCCAAAATAACCAAGAGCATTGGGATTAGCCGCAACTCCTTGTACTAAAGCGTCGTCGTTAGCATTTGATTTATAATCAGTGCGACTTTTACCTTCCTGCCCTACAGTTGCTAAGGTGAAGTAATCAACAGTTCCCGATTCAGCATCGGGACCGTAAAGCTGTAACGGTTGATTTGGAAAACTACCACGAACTTGGTTCCAATTATTAATCTTACCCTGAGCCGCAGGCTCCCACATTTGTCTTAATTCTCCAGTTTTAAGGCAACTGACAAAATTATTCTGGGGATTCACTACAACTGCCAAACCATCAAAGGCAATCGGTAATTCTGTATATTCAACTTTATTTTGCTGGCACAACTCCATCTCTTGCATGTTAATGGGACGAGATGCACCAGTGATATCCGTTTCTCCAGCACAGAATTTTTTGAAACCGCCACCAGTACCGGATACGCCTACATTTACTTTTACGTCTGGATTATCCTGAGTAAATGCTGCTGCCATTGCCTGAGAGATAGGGAACACCGTACTGGAACCGTCGATAACTACGCTACCCGATAATCTATTCGTGGTTATATTTCTTTGAGCTACATTTAACGCTTGGGGAAAATCCACAGCCGTATCAGTTGTTTGAGTATTCGTACAACCAAATAAGCCCAACATGAAACTCATGACACTTACAGATGCCAGTTTGTATTGCTGCAACATATTTTTTCTGATTAGCGCTGTTTGATAATTAATAATTGGTAAGTCAGTCAAGCAACAAGAGATAAAATGCTAACTTCTGACTTCCAACTTGCGACTTCTAAGTTATCTTGCTGCTTGAACTGTTTCTGGTTTCAATTTCAAGTCATTACCAGTATCGGGAATAAGCCTTTGCAAAATTTGAGCGATCGCAGGTAAGAATATCACCATTACCAACACGCCAATTCCATTGAAAAGAATCTGAGCGTTAGCCACTTGACGACCGACACCCGCACCACCAGAAAATGAAAGTACTAGTTGTACTAACAAGGGCGCAAAAATAATTCCTAAAATGGCACTAACTAAATTGAATCCGAAATGAAACGCTCCTGTGCGTAATGCCGGACGACCGCGCCCGATTGTAGCAATTAACGTATCGGCGCAAGTCCCGACTTCTGCACCTAGCATGATGGCAACTCCCGCAGGTAGGGAAATTAGACCGGAGCTTGCTAAGGTAATCACGATCGCTACGGTAGCGGAAGAAGACTGAATAATTACGGTAAATAATGCGCCAACAGCAGCACCTAAAATCGGATTATTCCCCAAGGTTTCCATCAAATCGATGAAGGGTTCGTAGGTGCGGAAAGGTTTCATCGCTTCATCGATCGCTTCTAATCCATAAAACATCAAACCAAATCCTAGCAGTACGATACCAAGATTTTTCCAGGTCTTTGTTTTCTCCAAAAATAACAATAATAACCCCGCAAACATCAGTAGGGGAATGTACTGTTCGATGTCCAAAGAAATGATTTGCGCTCCTACCGCAGTGCCGATATTTGCCCCTAAAACCACCCCCAATGATTGTACAAAAGTCAAGACTCCTGCACTCACCATCGCAATCGTCATGATGATTGTGACAGAGGAGGATTCAAGTAGCGTGGTGGCTATAGCTCCCGTAACTACACCTGCAAAGCGGTTTGTGGTGCATTTACTCAAAAAACCTCTCATCCGTTCCGTACCCATGTCCTCTAGCCCTTCGGAGAGACGGGTAACGCCATAGATAAACAGTACTAAACCTGCTAACGCACCCATACCCATTGCGAAGAAGTCTATTAACTCTTCTTTTTCCTCGGCTGCGGCTGGTTCTGGTTTAGCAGCAGGAGCCTGAGCTATTACAAATTGAGTTGAGCTATTTTCAGGTCGGAGCGGAGTTTGAGCTTGAGCGGTTGTTTGTGCGATCGGAAAGTCATGCGAGCGGTTGAAGGGAGAAGGCGCGATCGCGAGGGCTGCTACTAGCAAGCTGAGACTAAAATACTTAAGTACTCTACTCTTAATGTTTTTGAATCTATACATTTTTCTGATGGTGCAACTATACAACAAAAATATATCGATTGAATTTTTATTGCGTGTATAGAAGCCAACATTGAGTCAGATATTTTATCACTTGAAAAAGACAGAAAGCAATTTTGACGAAGATTTTTGGTTGCAATTTAGTTAAAACCAAATTAATCACGGGTTAAACCACGAAGAGTTCAATTGATACTGAGAAAGTCTCAGATTGCAACAAATAAGCTAGCTCATATTTTAAGTTAATGAGCATTAGGTAAGCAATTGGCATTTGTGAGAATGAGTCAAGCTTTTATCAGCGTTAATTTTTAAGTATCCTGGTTATCTTTATATTTCTGATTTCGTACAGGTCGGCTCAATATCAAAGCCAAGATAATAATAACTGTGCCATTTTCTAGTTCCAGTCAACGCTTGACCAGACCAAACGGTGAGATGAAGACCTTCAAAACTCGCACAAGAACGAAACGATTCTTCTATACCATCGCTATCTAAATCGCCTACTACTTTTAACCCAACTCTATGAAGTTGGTTACTTGAGGTCAAAATACCAATTGCAGGTACGCTCAGATGAGAGCGATTATTCAGTAGCGATAGCCGATAAGATTTTCCAGAGACATTGTGTGGTTTTGATATCTCACTACATTGGCGATCGCTCACTGATACAACCGTTCCACTAACTACTTTCTGTGGAACAGATAGAAGTACGAGATTGACTTGACTGCCAATATTGAGACTTGTCGCAGACGCGATGAGACAAACTAAATTTTCTTTCGCTACCACAATGCCGAGTTTTCGATCCAGCGAACCAGCCATAGCAATTTGCGAGTTGAAAGCAAGCATGAAGCCAGTAACAATTGGAAAAACTCGCTTCATTTCAATTTGAAAACTCAATTAATCTTTCGCTAACCTTGATTTTTCAATGAACCCTACCCGCACCAAGATACAATTCTGCGACTTTGGGATCGTTGAGCAACTCATTCCCAGGACCGGAAAAGCGATCGCGTCCCGTGTCTAATACATAACCCCGATGTGCCATTGCCAAAGCTCTACGAGCATTCTGTTCCACTAAGACAATTGCTGTTCCACCTTGGTTAATTTGTTGAATTTGCTCAAAGACACTCGATACCAATACGGGAGATAAGGCAGCACTCGGTTCGTCAAGTAATAATAAACTCGGTTCTAGCATCAAAGCTTTACCCATCGCGAGCATTTGACGTTCTCCCCCAGAGAGGGTTCCAGCTTTTTGCCGTCTGCGGGTGGCTAGAACCGGGAAAGTCCCATAAATTCTATCTTTTAAAGGAGCTAATGCAGTTTTGCGAATGTATGCTCCCATTTCCAAATTTTCTTCTACGCTCAAAGAGGCGAAGACGTTAGAAATTTGCGGTACATAACACATTCCCATCTGCACGATTTGATTTGACTTCAAACCAGTGATACTGCGATTTTTAAACGTAACTTTGCCTCGATGGGGGCTGAGTAATCCAAAAATCGTCTTAGCTAGAGTCGATTTTCCCGCACCGTTGGGACCAATCACCGCTACGATTTCTCCAGGAAAAATCCGAAAATTAACACCTTGGAGAATATCTAGGTCTTTGACGTACCCAGCCCAAACATCTTCAACTTCTAACAGAGGAGCAGAACTGTACATACCTCAAGGTTGGCTCTCAGCAATTAGCATTTAGCTTATCCCAGATTATGACTCAGCAAGTGCGATCGCTACCATTTACATCTGCCCTCTGCTAGCTAAGGAGTTTTCTGCAAGTCTGGTCTTTCTTCTGGGACAATCGCCCCCTCCACAGGACAAACTTGAATGCAGATGCCGCAGTCTATACAAGTCGTAAAATCGATCCAGTACCATTCTGTCCCCTGAATATTTTTCCCTGGACCTGGATGAATACATGCTACAGGACAGGCATCAACGCAATCCGCAACACCTTCGCAAACTTCAGTAACAATTGTGTGTGACATAGAGCGTTCCCTTAAAATGTTTCGATTTGCAGCGCTAATGCTTGTTTTTGTACTCTAACAAAAAATTCTGTTGTCGTTAATTTTTATTACATTCTCACTCATTTAATTTTAACGAGTAACGATTAAGTATTGTCTCTGCGACTGAAGCTGGCAATCTCTAAGATACTTAAACCAACAAAACATACACAGAATCATCTGACTGATATTCTACTCGATGTAATGTATAATAAACTACATTCAATCCGTAAATCTGGGCATCTTTCGTGTAGTGCAATCCAGCTTTCTCCATCACGCACCGGGAAGCTAAATGGTGTGGCAGCGTCAACGCTACAATTTTGTCTAATTGCACTTGCTCAAATCCGTACCTCAAACTAGCTTTTGTTGCTTCAGTTGCTAGCCCTTGATTCCAGTATGCCCGATCGAGACGGTAAAGAACTTCTACTTCATGGCTATCGGGCAAGCAGTTGAGTCCGCACTGTCCGATTAATTTATGGTTGACGCGATCGCAAATTGCCCAAACGCCAAACCCGTGTTGCTGCCAATGGTAGGTAAAGTAGTTATAGGCTGCTTGAGCTGCTTCCCTTACTTGCTCCAGCGGTACGCTCCCCTTGGGAGAGTAACGGGTATATTCTGGATCGGCAAAAATTCGCACGTAATCTTCTAAATCTCTCTCAGTAAAACACCTCAGTCGCAGTCGAGCAGTTTCAATTGCAGGCATCACTGTTTATCGCATCTCTACACATCTTGTAATATAAAAAAGCTTCTCCGAAGCGATCGCACTGTCGTAAACTAAGCTTTGCTTACTAATCAGTTATCAGTTATCAGTTATCAGTGAACAGGAGTTAGGAGTCAGGAGCCAGACTTTTCAAGTTCTTTCTCCCCCAGCCTCCCCAGCTTCCCCAGCTCCCTCAGCTCTCTTTCCCCTCACCCCCCATCATAAATTTTTCTTTAAAACAGGCAAACTCCTATCGGAAAACAGGGGTTTTATGGCAGGATCTGTATAGTAGGCGAACTATGACATTTTGACGACAGGAAAACAAAAATGGCGCTTCAACTTGGCGATACAGTACCTAACTTTACCCAGTCCTCTTCATTTGGGGATATCGATTTTTACGAATGGGCTGGTGATAGCTGGGTAGTGCTTTTCTCTCACCCTGCTGACTATACCCCTGTTTGCACGACAGAATTAGGCGAAGTCTCAAAACTGAAGCCTGAATTTGATAAGCGGAATGTAAAAGTGATTGCTTTGAGCGTTGATGATGCTGAATCTCACAAAGGTTGGATTGGCGATATCAATGAAACTCAATCCACAACCGTTGACTATCCGATTTTGGCAGATCCCGACAAAAAAGTCTCTGATTTGTATGGCATGATCCACCCGAACGCCAATGCTAAAGTTACCGTTCGTTCGGTTTTTGTGATTGACCCCGCCAAAAAATTGCGCTTGACTATCACTTACCCACCTAGCACTGGTCGTAACTTTGAAGAAATCTTGCGGGTGATCGATTCTCTGCAACTAACTGATAACTACAGCGTTGCTACGCCAGTGAACTGGAAAGATGGAGATGATGTAATTGTCGTACCTTCTATGTCAACTGAAGAGGCGAAGCAAAAATTCCCTAAAGGAATTCAGGAAGTTAAGCCATATTTACGGGTAACTCCTCAGCCCAATAAATAAATTCGAGAGTTCGAGAATTCCGATTGATGTAGAGACGTTACATGTAACGTCTCTACTAATTTATGTGCGCAGCTTATTGATAGAATGCTACATCTATCGCTTTGGAGAGGGAAAACACCTTGCAAAGCCTACTACGCATATCAAAAATCATCGACACGATGAACGAATGGATTGGACGCTTCACGGCTGGCTTCGTCCTGCTCATGGTACTCGTCGGAGTCTGGAACGTCGTCGGTCGCTATCTAGGACGGGCAGTAGGACAAAACTTGAGTTCTAACGCTTTAATTGAAGCTCAATGGTATTTATTCGATCTTGTATTTCTTTTGGGTGCTGCCTACACCCTCAAATATAACGATCACGTCCGAGTAGATATTTTCCATCGTAACTGGTCGCCCAAACTCAGAGCCTTGACCGATCTCTTAGGCACAATATTATTTCTGATTCCTTTTTGCATCATCGTGCTGGTTGTTTCTTGGGACACCATTCTTGTCTCTTGGAGAATTGGCGAAACTTCTCCCGATCCTGGTGGATTACTCCGCTACCCAATCAAAACGATGATTATCGTTAGTTTGGTGTTACTGATTTTTCAAGGGATTTCTGAAGCCATCAAAAACTTAGCTATTATCACCAATCGAATGCAGCAGGAGGAACAGAGTGATAACCCTGGAACTGGACTATGAGTGGTTGGGTCCCTTGATGTTTGCAGGGGCGCTGGTACTGCTTTCTTTCGGCTACCCAGTTGCATTTGCTTTAGGTGGAGTAGCAATTTTATTTGGCTTGCTAGGTATTAGTTTGGGTGTATTCGACCCGATTTTTCTCACGGCTATGCCTCAGCGGATTTTTGGCATCATGGCTAATTACACGCTGCTGGCAATTCCCTATTTCATCTTTCTGGGTTCGATGCTGGAAAAGTCGGGTATCGCTGAGAATCTGCTGGAAACAATGGGAATTCTCTTGGGGCGATTGCGTGGAGGTTTGGCTTTAGCAGTCGTGGTTGTGGGGGCGCTACTAGCGGCAACAACGGGTGTAGTCGCTGCAACCGTAGTAGCAATGGGTCTAATTTCCCTCCCAATCATGCTGCGATACGGTTACGATAAACGATTAGCTACTGGCGTAATTGCTGCTTCTGGGACGTTGGGACAGATTATTCCTCCTAGCGTAGTGTTAGTCGTATTAGGCGATCAGTTGGGCGTTTCCGTTGGAGATCTATTTATTGGTTCCGTCATTCCTGGTTTGATGATGGCAGGAGCATTTGCCATACACGTTGTAGTTGTAGCGTTCCTCAAGCCAGAAGTAGCCCCAGCTTTACCAGAAGATGTCAGGGCAGCAGCAGGAAAAAATTTGGGTAAACGAGTTGTACAGGTGATGATCCCGCCCTTGCTGTTGATTTTATTAGTGTTAGGTAGTATCTTCTTTGGCATTGCCACGCCAACAGAAGCAGGTGCAGTAGGATGCTTGGGCGCAATAGTACTAGCTGGTTTTAACCGTCAGTTGAGTTGGCGATCGCTCTGGCAAGTTTGCGACGTTACCCTGCGAATTACCAGCATGGTCATTTTTATTTTAATTGGCTCGACCGCTTTTAGTTTGGTATTTCGCGGCTTAAACGGCGATCGCTTCATGTTTGACGTTCTGACTAATCTACCTGGCGGCGAAATCGGCTTTTTGTTCGTCAGTATGCTGGTGGTGTTTATCCTCGGCTTTTTTATCGATTTCTTCGAGATTGCCTTTATCGTCGTACCTCTATTTGTTCCCGTAGCGCAGAAATTAGGCTTGAATCTCATTTGGTATGGCGTGGTATTGGGAGCTAACTTACAAACATCCTTTCTCACTCCGCCTTTCGGCTTTGCTCTGTTCTATCTACGGGGTGTTGCTCCCCGCGAAGTTACTACTGGAGATATTTATCGCGGTGTGGTTCCGTTTATCATCCTGCAACTACTCGTTTTATTGGCGATTATCGTCTTCCCTGGAATTGTTAGTTTTCTTCCCTCACTGATTCGCTGAACTCGTATCTGTCTGAGAGTCCGTGCGGCTAAGAATTCTATTCACTGAGGCTGAGTCTGAGGCGATCGCCTTGACTTCAAACAAGTTTAATCCAACCAAAATTACAATAACTCCACCACAGTCGCAGGATAATTAAGATAGAAACACTATTTTCATTTGAGTTATTACAGCCAATGGATAAAAATCTAGCAGCTGTCTATCTGCTAATCTTGTTAGTCCTGCTGGGCGGAACGGCACTGGCTATCTTTCGCCAAGTCTTTAAAACGCGCCGCGTTGAAGGTACTCTGGCACAACTGCAAAAAAAGTTGTCTCAAGCCCAAGGCACGGCTGAAGAGCATTACGAGTTGGGTGGAATTTATTTAGATAAAAAACTTTACACCCAGGCGATCGCCAATTTCCAAAAAGCACTCAAAGCAGCGGAGCAAGAAGAGCAAAACCCAGAAAATCTAGCTCTCATCTACAACGGCTTGGGTTATGCTTATTTTGCTCAAGACCAATACGACTTGGCAATTCGCAACTACAAAGAAGCCTTGAGATTATATCCAAGCTATACTACAGCGCTTAATAACGTCGGTCACGCCTACGAACGAAAGAACTTGACTACCCAAGCACTACAAGCTTACGAGCAAGTATTAGAGTCAGAACCAAAAAACAGTACGGCAAAACGACGGGCTGCATCTCTTCGCAAGCGGGTTGCTTAGCGAAGAATAGGGTGCGTTCAATAACGCACCCTAAGCTTTTTAACCCCCCCTCCCTCAAATTAAGCTTCTTTGTTGAAAAAGCCTTGAATTTGTCTGATTGCAGCAGGAGCAATGTTAAATAGCGCCCAGCTAGCAGCAGCGATTACTGGTAGCAGAACAAAAGCAACGCGCAGATCGATGTCCATATGTCTTCCTCTCTTAAATAGAGTTTAAAGATTTTTGAAATTTTCTCATCTTTAATTGTTAGCCGAAAACGACAAATTGACTAGTCCTTTTCAAAAGTCAAAAGTTAAAAGTCAAAAGTTAAAACAAACTGCTTCCTTGTCTCCCTAGTCTCCCTAGTCTCCCTAGTCTCCCTAGTCTCCCTTGTCCCTTGTCTCCCCCCTCTCCCTTGTCTCCCTTGTCCCTAGTCTCGGTAAAATCCTAGATCGGTTCCCTTCCCTGCATGGACGAGGGCGAGTTTTTCGTAGCGACGAGCGTGTTCGATCAATTCTGCGGCTTCGGCTTGGGAGACTTCCCGTAAAATTTTGGCAGGTACTCCGACAACAAGCGATCGCGGTGGTACATCTTTACTCACAACTGCTCCCGCTCCCACAATGCTTCCCGCTCCGACTCTAACACCATCTAAAATTACTGCGCCAATACCGATTAAACTGCCCCGCTCGACGTAAGCTGAATGCACGACCGCCCGATGTCCTACCGTAACATAATCTTCCAAAACAGTCGGTTTTCCAGGATCGCCGTGTAAGATAGCGCCATCTTGAATATTAGTACATTCACCAATTTCAATCCTTTCGACATCGCCGCGCACCACGGCTCCGTACCAAATACTCGCACCTTTTGCCAGCTTGACAGCGCCCATGACGACAGCATTAGCTGCAACAAAGGCAGCCGGGGAAAGATCGGGAATTGACCAGTAGGATTGGGCAGACACGATAGAATGTTCTATATGATGATTAAGAATCATCGTTTAGCTTAAAACCTTAAGATTCCAAATCTATAATGGTGTAGCTATTCTATACAAAAAATCGCAATGTGATAGTCTTTAGGAGGCGGTGGTGGGTCTAAAAAGCTCTAGTTGGTCGCAAAAACAGAATCGAATCAACGGCAGTGGTAGACAAGTCAGTATTCTGGTTTACGCCTCATGATCAATCCAGGCTTGCAGTACCCAATATTTGGTCCAGAAATTCCGTGTCCCCACTGTCGCCAACCGATCCCGGCGCTAACGTTGACGGATACTTATTTATGTCCGCGTCATGGGGCTTTTGAAGCCGATCCGAAAACAGGTGAATTGATTCATCTCCAGTCAGGTCGCCACTGGCGGCGTTGGAATAACGAGTGGTACAGACAACATACCCACCCAGACGGTATTAGGTTTGAAATTCACGAAGCACTGGATAGGCTGTATACACAGGGTTATCGCGCCACGCGGGTGATTATCGCTCGTCGCTATCAAGACTTAATTAGCGGTTACTTGGAGCGCAGTACCCCCTGGAAAGGGCAGTCCGACCAAACCAAACCCAGACTTTACGGCTTACCCGTAGAATTTAGCCCCGATCCTTTAGATGAACCCTGCTGGGAAGTCATTAATTTCGATCTAGAGAAAGAACCAGGAGTCCCCGTTCGCTATCCCTACTTCCGGTTATTTGAGTGAATAGGGAGTCGGGAGTCGGAAGTAGGGAGTAGGGGAAGAAAGTAGTTTTACATCCCCCTTGTCCTCTTTCCCTCGCCCCTCGCCCCTCGCCCCTCGCCCCTCGTCCCTAGTTATGCACCACGTCTCCATTCGGACTGCAAATATTCATAAAGCGATCGCCTTTTACGAGCAGTTAGGATTTACTGTGTGCGATCGCTTTACCACGGGTTACACTCTGGCTTGCTGGATGGAAGGATTAGGAGGGCGGATTGAATTAATTCAAATTCCCCAGCCGCGCCCCGCCCCAGATGCGTTTGGTGACGAGCATTACGTGGGATACTATCATCTATCTTTCGATTTGACCGATACTGCTACCGATTTACCAAGTTGGTTAACTTCTGTAAAGGATCGATTTGCCCAAGCTGCTGAAACCCAACCAGAACAGTATCAACCCTTAAAAGTCTTATTAGAACCCACGCAACAACAAATCGGCGATCGCGTTTATGAAGTCGCATTTATCGCCGATACTGATAGTTTACCCTTAGAATTTATTCGGACTTTACCCAAACTACAATCGGTCTAAGCCTCAAGCTAGCGCCAAAGTAGGAACGCTAGTTGCAGTACTACGCTTGTGGTCTGGATCGTAGAAGGGAAGAGATTTGATGCTGGTAGGGATGGTTTGCCCGTGAATTTCTACAGTCATTTTGGGGGTGAGGGAAGTTGTCGCTTGGGCGTAGTTGGACGATACACAGGCGATCGCAATATAATTTTGACCTGCGGGCGACCAACAGCCGCTCGTTACCTGACCGATTGTTTGTTCTCCTACGCGGACGGGGAACTTCGTCCGCCAAGGGGTACGCAAATCTTGTAGAAATAAAGATTGTTCGCCGTAAGTTTGATGTAAAAACTGGCGATCTAACTCCAATCCTACCAACTGTCGCTGTACCCCTTGTTCCTTTTCTTTCAGCAATGCTTCCCGACCGATGAAACTTGCCTTGCTAAAGTCTACAGTCCAAGCCAAGCTGACTTCTAGGGGAGACAATTTTTCTGCGTCGGTTTGAGCTTGACGGGAGGGAATGTAATCGTATTCGTACCAAATTAGACCAGCTTCAATTCTTGCCAAGTCCAGCGCGTAGAAACCAGCAGGCTGAATACCTTCCGAGCTTCCTGCTTCCATCAAAATATCCCACAGGGCGATCGCATCTTTAGCATCAGACCAGACTTCATAACCGAGATCGCCTGTATAACCCGTGCGGGAAATCACCACCGGGATATCGCGAATTTTTGTCTCGACGAAATTGAAATACTTTAGCCCATCTAAGTTAGTAGCAGCAACTTGATTTAGGATAGTGCGGGATTTCGGTCCTTGTAAGGGTAGGGTGTTAGTTGTCAGGGTTTTGTCTTGAATCTCGACTCGCAAGCCTGTGGCATTTGCCTGCACCCAATCTAAAGTTGGAGTATTGGTCGTCAATTGAAACGTTGTTTCGTCAAAACGATAAACTGTACCATCGTCGAGCAACTTACCCTCAGCATCGCACAGAGCTGTATACATAACTTGCCCGATTTTGCACTTATTAATATTGCGCGTAATCAAGCGATCCAGTAACAAAGCTGCATCTGCACCGCGAATGAGATAGACGTACAGTGGAAAGAAATCAAACAAAGCAGCCGTATTGCGAATTGCTAAATACTCAGGCATTATCGAGAAGTTATAAGTGTCTGCCATGATGTAACCTTCCCAAGACTGCCATTTCCGAGACTTACATAGTGCTGCGACTCTAGGATATACGGGTGTTGGTTTTAACATAGGTTTTCAGTAAGTAGTGAGTAGTGTGAAGAAGTGGCAAGTGGGGAGTGAGAGAATTTTTTGACTTTTAACTTTTAACTTTTGACTTTTGATTCCCGACTCCCGCTTCTATTGCAGGTTGGAGGAAATGGGGTGATTCGCTCAGCATTGTTCCTAGACGTTTGATTTTTTCGACGAGGGCAACTGTGCGATCGAAGGTGACTAGGGGATTAATCAGGGTAAATTTTAGATATGCCTTGCCTTGGATTTCGGTCTGACCGATGACGGCTTTACCTGTCTGTAATAAGGCTTGTTTGATGCCCAAATTTACAGCATTGGTGGAGCGATATCGAAAGACAACAGTACTCATTTCGGGGCTGACTGCTAGTTCTAGCTGCGGATCTTGCTCGATGTGTGCCGCAATTTGCTGAGTGATTTCAATGCCGCGATCGACAACGCCAGCAAAGAATTCTCGCCCGAGGGCGCGAAAGGCAATATATGGTTTGACTGCATCAAACCGACGAGTGGTCTGAATTGATTTTGTCACTAAATCGGGAATGCCTTCGTCTTCGTTATGCTCTGGATTTAGGTAAGCAACATTCAGCCGCATCAACTCAAAGCGAGATTTATCTTTGAGTAAGAACAGACTACAGGGAATCGGTTGATAGAAGAGTTTGTGAAAATCGATCGTGATAGAATCTGCTTGGTGAATGCCAGCTAGTTTCTGGCGATGGCGATCGCTGAGCATTAACGCTCCACCATAGGCAGCATCGACGTGCAACCAAGTGTTGTGTTCGTGGGCGATCGCAGTCATTTCGGCGATCGGGTCGATACTACCAAAATCTGTCGTCCCAGCTGTTGCGACAATGCAAATTGGAATCAAATCTTGGCGATCGATATCTTCTAAGCACTGCACCAAATGTTGAGAACAGAGGCGATAGTTCTTGTCAACTTTGACGCGCACGACTGCATTCATCCCTAAGCCTAAAATCGCTGCCGATTGTTGAACGCTAAAGTGTGCTACCTCCGAACAGAGAATCCGAAATCGCCCTGCTAAGTTTGGCAACCCGTGCAGCTGACTTGTAAATCCACGTTGCTGCAAAGCATAATCCCGCGCTAGCATCAACGCCATAAAATTTGACTGCGTGCCACCACTGGTAAGAGTGCCATCAGCGTTGGCATCGTAACCATACAACTGACACATAAAGTTAATCAAATTCTGCTCTAGTAGCGTCGCTGCACCGCTCTGATCCCAAGAGTCCATCGACTGATTAAATGCCGAGATCAGCATTTCTGCTGCTAGAGAGGGAATTAACACGGGGCAGTGCAAGTGAGCCACGCAATCGGGATGATGTACGGCGATCGAATGGCTGAAGATCGCCTCTACAGCTTCTTGTAAAACTTGCTGAGTCGGGATTCCTTGCTCTGGCAGAATCTTTTGAGTGAGAAACTCGCTGAGAGTTGCGGGAGATAAGCCACTGAAAACTCGTTCTTGCTGGCTCAGGCAGTCCTGAATTAACTTCTGAGTTTGCTGTACAGTTTGAGCGTATTGGGCTAAGCTTTCAGGATTGTGATTGAGAAAATGCTGTAAGTCCATTTTTGATTAAATGTTCTCCTGGGCAACAGCTGCAACTGCATCTCGGAAAATTTGACAGACATCATCAATCTGTGGTGCTTCGATAATCAAAGGTGGTAGAAAGCGCACGACGCTGGAATTACGACCACCTAGTTCGATAATTAAACCGCGATCGAGACACTCAGCTTGAAGTTGGCGACCCAGGTGTCTGACTTGTGCGGATAGTTCTACTCCCACCATTAGCCCCCGTCCCCGCACGTCGGCAATCAAGTGGGAAAATTCGGCTTGGATTTGCCATAACTGCATCTGAAAATGCATCCCCATTTGCTCAACATAGCTAGCGAGTTGATTTTCACGGATGTAGCGAATGGTGGCGAGTCCAGTCGCCATTGCAAGTTGATTGCCTCGGAAAGTGCCTGCGTGTGCGCCTGGTTGCCAAACATCTAATTCATCTTTGTAAAGAATGACTGCTAGCGGTAAGCTACCCCCAACTGCTTTGGATAGAACGATAACATCAGGTATGATTCCAGAACGTTCAAAGGCGTAAAGCGTCCCCGTTCTACCTAGACCAGTTTGAACTTCATCCGCAATTAAGGGAATGTTTCGTTCTCGCGTAATTCTGCGTACCTCTCGCACCCAAGCGTCCGGTGCTGGAATTACACCACCTTCACCTTGAACGATTTCCATGACTAAACCAGCTAGGGGAAGAATGCCACCCTCTGGATCGCCCAAGGTTGTCTCTAGGTATTGGCTACACTGTTGATAATCTTGCTCGCAGTCGCCCGTACCGATAGGATAGCGATGATGATAAGGGTAGGGGAAGAAATGAACATCTGGCATTAACCCTGGAACTTGCATTTTGGGACCTAAACTTCCCATCAGTGCCAAAGAACCGTGAGTCATGCCGTGGTAGCCACCGCGAAAAGCACCAACTGCCCGTCTACCTGTTGCCGTTTTGACTAACTTGAGTGCAGCTTCAACGGCATCGGAACCGGAGGGACCGCAGAATTGAATTTTGGCATTTTTGCTAAATTCTGCTGGCAAGGACTCGAATAACTCGGAAACAAACTCATCCTTAATTGGCGTGATCAGATCCAATGTCTGCATGGGCAGATCGTTATTGAGTGCGTCGTAGATTGCTTGCTTGACAGCTGGGTGGTTGTGTCCTAGAGGTAATGCACCCGCGCAAGCTAAGCAGTCGATGTATGTTTTGCCATCTACGTCTTTAACGTAAATGCCCTTAGCTTCTGATATTGCTAACCCCAAGTTTCGAGCGTATGTTCGCGCGTTTGATTCGCGGCGAGCTTGCCTTTCTAAAATGGGAGTCGATCGCTTAATAATAGTTACCATGAATAGTCCTGAGTAATTTGTGAATGAGTTAAGTCAAGAGAAATAACATAGCTTGCAATGCACAGAACTCGCTTGAGATAGCTACGTTATAAGAGCTATACCAGAGCTAAAGAAGTCATCTGAACATGTTTAATCCTACTGAGTTGAGTACAAGAAACTATTTCTACAGCTCTTAGCTGTCAAAGATATTTTTTTTCACCATGCCTTTTACCTATGTTTGGCAAAACTTCAAACTGGAGATATCTCATGCACTACTTCAAAATAGTTGAATTCAGATGAAAAGCCAGGCATATAGCTTTCTAAAATCACTGAATATATATCGATAGGAAATGAAGGATAGCAGATGATTTCTACATATATTTATCAGGTTTTTACTCAATACATAATATAGATATTCAAGCAACAAAGAGTCACTTGTTTTCGATCTTATTTATGTTATTTGAGTTGACCGAGTTTAGAATTTCTTATCGCAAAGATTTAAACTCGTTATGATTCGATAATTTCATTATTTCTTAAGATTGTCAACTAGTATTTTCCGCAAGAAATAAAAATACTCAATGTGTTTTTTTTTACTTAGAACTTAGTAAGTGTAATCACTAGGATATATCTAGCGTAAGCAAATAAAGTATTATCTCATACAGGTTCGTACACTTACTCCTCTATATAATACAAGTGAATTTGAAAAACAACTATTGAATAAATAAAGACTGTGCAGCAATCGTATCTATTTATGCATTACAAAGCTAATGCACATAATCCATGTTTAACAATGCTACAAACTGTTAGGTTTATGGACGCAGCGATAATACGAAAATTAAGCTTTCTGTCTCTATTTTAGATAAAAAAATATTTAGATAAATTCATTCATACCCTTTTCAGGTTACCCGATTAGAATGCAGCTATTATAACCCAGTTAGTTCAAATTTAATGTTTTGTATAAAGCATTATTTAAATCTTTAAGTAGGTTAAAAGTTATTGCGTGAAACTACAGAGAATGACTAGAGCAAATTGTAAAGCAACGGTGAAAATTGGATTTGAATTATTTTAAGAATATATAAATTATGGGGCGAATATTGAATTGCGAATTGATTCATGATTGTGGGCGATCTCGTCGGTATTACGCAGACTACGTACACAACTAGATGAGTTGATGAATATCCAGGATTCTCAACTCACTTATTTAAGTCTGCGGCGAATGGAGATTGAATAAGTGAGTGTTGGAGGAAAGGCGATCGCAGATAGATTGAGATAAAAAAATTAAACAAAAGTCGATGCTTAGGTAAACAAATGCTAATCCCTAAGTTGCGGTCGGCGGACTACAGTAGAGTCAATAAGACTACTGAACTTAGCAACCACTGACTGTCAATCGAAACAATTCATGCGGATTTTTACTTATTTACGCCGTCATCGGCTATTTGTGATTCCATTCACTCTTTGTCTGAGTGGAGTGCTGTTCTTGGCTAATGGAATAACGCTGAGTTTTCCCGCTGCTGCTGACTCTCAGCGTCCTGCTGCTACAGTCACGCGATCGCCTCTATCCGTCACGGAAGATGTCCGTAAAACAATACTGGAAAACGGTCTAACGATTTTAACTAAAGAAGTCCATACTGCACCAGTCGTTAGCGTCCAGGTATGGTACAAAGTCGGATCGCGCAATGAAGCTCCAGGGGTAAACGGTATTGCCCACCAATTGGAGCATATGCTGTTTAAAGGTACGACGACCCGTCCAATTCAATTTGGTCGCCTGTTTAGTGCTTTAGGTAGCGAGTCCAATGCTTTTACCAGCTTCGACCAAACAGCATATTTTGGCACGGTAGAACGAAATAAATTGAAGGCGCTGCTGGAACTTGAAGCAGATCGGATGCAGAATGCGCTAATTAATGACGAGCAACTAGCAAGTGAAAAGCGAGTTGTCATCTCTGAGCTACAGGGTTATGAGAATAGTCCTACTTATCGCCTCGATCGCGCCGTGAGGCGTGCGGCGTTTCCTAACTCTCCATATGGTTTGCCTGTAGGCGGTACGAAAGCTGACGTGGAAAAGTTTACTGCGGAAAAAGTCAGAGATTATTACAACAGGTTTTACAGCCCCGACAACGCTACATTGATTGTAGTAGGAGATTTTGACACTGCACCAACGTTAAAAGCGGTGAAGGAGGTTTTTGGCAAAGTACCGGATCGGGTGAAGGGAACGGGAGTCGGGAGTCGGGAGTCGGGAGTCGGGGGACAAGGGGGGACAAGGGGGACAAGGGGGGACAAGGGGGGACAAGGGGGGACAAGGGGGACAAGGGGGACAAGGGGGACAAGGGGGACAAGGGGGACAAGGGGGAATAAACTCTTCCTCAGCTCCCTCAGCTCGTTCTAACAGTAAGCCTATCGTACTCAAGGAACCAGGGGCGGCGGCGACGTTGCAAGTCGTGTATTCCTTGCCGGATGCGAATCACCCTGATGTTCCCGCACTGGATGCGATGGATTATATCTTGACAGAAGGGCGGAGTTCTCGATTGTATCAAGCTTTGGTGGAATCGGGTTTAGCGAGTGCGGCAGGCGGTGGCACGGCGAATATGATGGCAGGGGGTTGGTACGAACTCTCGGCTACGGCGGCTCCTGGGCAACAGTTAGATAAAATTGAAGCAGTTCAAGAGCAGGCGATCGCGAATTTGCGAAATAAAGGAGTCACGCCGGAAGAACTCAACCGCGCCAAAGCCCAACTCAAAGCAACGATAATTTTGAGCAATCGCGATATCAGTTCCCAGGCTACACAACTGGGTTACAGCCAAACCACTGCTGGAGATTATCGCTACATCGATCGCTACCTGGCAGCTTTGGATAAGGTAACGGTAGATGATGTCAAGCGGGTAGCAAATACTTACTTAGCTACCGAGAAACGCACTGTAGGGAAGTTTGAACCTACCCAAATCGCCGCCGGACAACCTGGTGGTGCTGGGGCGGGAACTGGTCAAACTGCGGAAAGCTTTAACTTAGGTTCCCCTGTCGATCCGGCAGAAGTGGCTAAATACTTACCACCAGTAGATGTTGCGGCTACACCGAAAGCGCGGCGGCTACCAGAAGAATTTACTTTGGATAATGGCTTGCAGGTGTTGCTTCTGCCCGACTCTAGCACTCCAACTGTAACCTTGAGCGGTCATATCAAAGCAGGGACGGAATTCGATCCGAATCAGTCGGGTGGTTTGGCAAGTATGACCGCAGATAACCTAATGAATGGGACGAAGAATCAGAATGCTTTGCAACTTGCCAAGGTGTTAGAGGATAGAGGCGCAAGTCTAGGTTTTTCTGCGAATCGTGAAGGAGTAGAAATTGGCGGTTATAGCTTAAAAACAGATTTGCCTGTAGTGATTCAAACAATGGCAGATGTGGTACAAAATGCCACATTCCCCGATCGCGAATTAGAGCTATCGCGCCAACGCGCCCTGACTCAACTCAAAATAGACTTGGATAATCCCGGACGGGTAGCGCAACGGAAGTTTCAACAGACGATTTATCCTGCGAATCATCCTTTCCATACCTTCCCAACGAAGGAAAGCTTACAGAGTATTGACCGTCAGCAGGTAGTGGAGTTTTATCAAACTCATTACCGTCCCGACCAAACGATTTTGACTTTATTAGGAGACTTCGATCCAAAAGCCGTGCGATCGCTGTTGACGCAACAATTAGCCAAGTGGCAAGGAACGGGTAAACCGCCAACGATCGCCTATCCAGATGTATCTCTACCAGCGAAGGTCAAGCAGTTTAACCCGATTATGCCAGGGAAAACGCAATCGATTACGATTTTGGGATATCGGGGAATTGACCGCAAAGACCCGCGTTACTATACCTCTTTGGTATTGAATCAAATTTTGGGTGGCGATACGCTTTCTAGTCGCTTAGGCACGGAAATTCGCGATCGCCAAGGGTTGACATATGGCATTTATAGTGCATTTCAAGCTGGCAGACATGCCGGACCATTCGCAATTAGAATGCAAACCGACCCAACTGATGCTCAAAAAGCGATCGCCAGCGCCCGCAAATTAATGCAACAAATTCAAACTCAAGGCGTAAAAGCAGAGGAAGTAGAGGCAGCTAAGCGCTCTCTTACCAGTAGTTATACTGTTTCCCTTGCTAGTCCTGACGCTCTTGCTAGTACGATCTTAATGAATGCTGTTTTCGGGCTGGGTGAAGCGGAATTACGCGACTTCCCACAAAAAATTCAAGCTGTCACTTTAGAAAAAGTCAATCTGGCAGCAAAAGAATTGTTGCAACCAGATAAGCTGGCGATCGTTACAGCTGGTCCTGGTAGTGCTACAGCACAAGGGACGTGAGGAGTGAGGGGACAAGGGAGACAAGGGAGACAAGGGAGACAAGGGAGACAAGGGAGACAAGGGAGACAAGGGAGACAAGGGAGACAAGGAAGCAGGAGATAAACTGCTGCGCTTTGCCAAATTCTGAATTCCAAATTTCCCTAACTCCTAACTCCTCGCTCCTCACCCCTCTTGACTCCCGACTCCCGCCCTTAACGAGTTAGATATCTACCATCACAGGGAGATTTTATGATGCGCTATTTAAAAAAATTCTTTCTTGTGGCAGGGTTAATACTCTGTACTGCGATCGCTATGCCAAATTTAGCTCAAGCGGCGACGAGTACAGCTCCATCTGTAGACTTGTTGCGTCAGCCAGCGACAGAAATTTCCGTCAGCTTGGGGACTGCTAGTAACGAGCTGAAGTTTGTGCCAGATTCTTTAGAATTATCTGCCTTCAAACGTTACAAACTCGTGCTGACAAATCCTAGTCCGCAGAAACACTATTTCACGGCGAAGGATTTTGCTGATGGAATTTGGACGCAAAAAGTAGAAGCTGGCAATGTAGAGATTAAAGGGGCGATCCATGAATTGGAACTCAAACCGGGAGCCAAGGCAGAATGGGTATTTGTACCTTTGAAATCGGGTAAGTACGCTTTGCGCTGTCCGATTCCCGGGCATACAGAAGCAGGAATGAAGGGGAATATCGCGATCGCCGCCTAAGTCAAACTACAATCAAAACCACAATCGGCTCAAAGTGAAGGACTGTAAATTAAAATAGAGAAGGTGTTTGAATCGTTAGCCTGGATAACAAATTCAGATAACAAATTTATAGACAAGCGCGATCGCATCAAACCTAGATCGGTTGTTTCACACAGTCACCCCATCTGTTCCCATAAAACTCCATGAATATTCTCAGTAATCTCCTCCCTCAACAACCTGCTCAATCTCAGCGCCAAAAAAAGCAACGGCGGGGTATTGAAATCAAATCTCCCCGTGAAATCGAAATCATGCGGCAGTCAGCTAAGATTGTGGCAACGGTATTAAAAGAGATTTCTGAGATGGTGCAGCCTGGGATGACGACTGCCGATCTCGATGCCTATGCTGAAAAGCGCATCCGCGAAATGGATGCAACTCCTAGCTTTAAGGGTTATCACGGTTTTCCTGCTTCTATTTGTGCCAGTGTTAACAATGAAGTCGTACATGGAATTCCCAATCCAAAAAAAGTTTTGAAGACGGGGGATGTCTTAAAAGTCGATACAGGCGCTTTCCATCAAGGTTTCCACGGCGATTCCTGCATTACGATCGCCATTGGTGAAGTTAGTCCGACAGCAACTAAACTGATCCGCATTGCTGAAGAATCTCTCTATAAAGGGATCGAGCAAGTTAAGGCTGGAAATTATTTGATGGATATTGCAGGGGCAATTCAAGACCACGTAGAGGCAAATGGTTTTACGATTGTCGAAGACTTCACCGGACATGGTGTTGGTCGAAACTTACACGAAGAACCCTCGGTTTTCAACTTCCGTACTCGGGAAATGCCTAACGTTAAACTCCGTGCTGGAATGACGCTAGCAATTGAGCCAATTTTGAATGCCGGATCGAGATTTACGCGCATTCTTGCCGATCGCTGGACGGCTGTAACGGTAGATAATGCCCTGTCAGCACAGTTCGAGCATACCGTCTTGGTGACAGAAAGCGGTTACGAAATCCTCACCGATCGCTCTTTGGTGTAATTTCAGATGAGGCAGTATGGCTGCTGTATGATGGGCATCTTGCCTGTCCTGTTAGATTAAATAACGTATCATCGTAGGGGCGCACAGCTGTGCGCCCCTAAAATCTGTGTGACAACGAAATTTTAAATTGTATGATCTCGGACAAGCACCTTATCCGTAACTTTTACAGAATTGGTTTAATAGTCATAGCGATTTTGTTCGTACTTATCTACCATCCCTCAGCTATAGCAGCCACAGCCAAGCACTATACAGAATTAGAATTTCCCCCCCTCAAACAAGTACAAATTCCCAAATACGATCGCTACGAAATGCCGAATGGTATGGTGGTGTATTTGATGCCGGATCGGGATTTACCTTTAGTGGGAGGAACGGCAATAATTCGGACAGGCGATCGCTGGGAACCACCAGATCGAGTAGGATTGGCAAATTTAACTGGAGTTGTATTGCGGACTGGCGGAACGCAAAAACATTCCGCAGATGAGTTAAATCAGTTATTGGAACAACGGGCGGCGGCGGTGGAAGTTGGAATTAGTGATGCTTTCGGTTCCGCTAGTTTTAGCGCCTTGAGTGAAGATTTAGAAATGGTATTTGGGCTATTTGCGGAAGTTTTACAACAGCCAATATTCGCCCAAGAAAAGCTAGATTTGGCGAAAACTCAAATTAGAGGCGGAATTGCTCGTCGTAATGACGATCCGAATGGTATTGTCGGGCGGGAGTTTCAAAAGTTAGTTTATGGCAGTGATAGCCCTTATGCGCGAACGGTGGAATATGCGACTTTAGATAATATTTCCCGCCAGGATTTAGTTGATTTTTACCGTCAATACTTTCATCCTAATAATCTGATTTTGGGCATTGTCGGAGATTTTGACTCGCAGAACATGCGATCGCTGATTCAAAAATATTTTGGCAAGTGGAAATCTCAACCCAATCTATCCCAACCCCAAATTCCCACAGCCTCTCAGTCTAAGTTGGGCGGATTATATTTTGTCGATCGCCCCCAATTAACTCAAAGCTACGTCCAAGTCGGGCATTTAGGCGGACGGTTTAATAGTCCCGATTATCCAACATTAGATGTGATGAATCAAGTTTTGAATGGATTTGGCGGGCGATTGTTTAACTCCGTGCGATCGCGTCAGGGTTTGGCTTATTCTGTCTACGGTGTCTGGAGTCCCCGTTTTGATTATCCTGGCTTATTTGTGGCGGGGGGACAAACTCGTTCGGCTGCGACTGTCCCTTTTCTGCGTGCGATTCGGACTGAAATTGAAAAACTCCAAACTGATATAGTTCAACCAGATGAGTTGCAACGTGCTAAAGAGTCGGTATTGAATTCGTTTGTCTTTAATTTTGAAAATCCTAGCCAAACTCTGTCTCGCTTAATGCGATACGAATATTTTGGTTATCCAGCTGATTTCTTGTTTCGCTACCAACGTGGCGTACAAATTACGACTGCGGCTGATGTTCAAAGAGTTGCTAAAAAATACCTCCAGCCAGAAAAACTCGTCACCCTAGTTGTTGGAAATGGTACTGCAATTCAACCACCACTGAGTGCGATCGCTTCAGAAGTCATTCCGATTGATATTACGATTCCCGATGCTAAGTCAGGGTGACAAACAAGTCAAAAGTTAAAAGTCAAAAGTTAAAAATGAAGACTCGTTACTCATCCCTCTTTATTGACAGCTGATAACTGATAACTGACAACTGATGGCTGTTTGCGTCCAGACAGATCGCGTAACAGTCCCATGATGGCGGGAACGACTGTGGGCGTGAGGATGGTTGAGAAAGCTAAGCCACCTGTGAGGACAATGCCCAACCCTTGATATAATTCAGCTCCTTGTCCTGGGACGACTGCTAAAGGTAACATTCCTAGTACGCTCGTGCCAGCTGACATGAAAATAGCCCGGAGGCGATCGCGTGTGGCATTGTAAAGAGACTTATCGTAGTCTTCGCCTTCTGCTTGGAGTTGTAAAGCGCGGTCTACTAAGAGGATCGCGTTGTTTACCACTACCCCAGTCAAAATGATAAATCCCAGCGCCGTAATCATATCCAAGGGGATGATAACACCTGGAATTTGGTTGGCGATAGCCAGACTCAATAACCCGCCACTCATACCCATCGGTACTGTTGCCATAATGACAACTGGGTAGAGAAAGGAGCGATACAGCGCTACCAATAGCAAGTAAATAATTAAGACGGACAGGATAAAGGCAGAGGATAATTGAGACAAGGTTTCAGCCAAGCGATCGGCAGATCCAGATAAATCTAACCGATATCCGGCGGGAAGATTTGCTCGGAGTGGAGCCAAAACTTGAGTTTCTGTCTGATTGACTAATGTTCCTAAAGGTGCTGTAGCTTCGAGGGAAGTTGTTAGAGTAATCGATCGCTCTAGGTTGACGTGGTTAATGACATCGGGTCCTGTTGTCTCTCGTACCTCGGCAACATCTGCTAGCTGCACTTGCTGTCCGCGACCAGTATACAAAGGCAGTTGGCGCAATTGTTCTGGAGTTTCGACAAAAAGATTTTGCAATTCCACTGAAACATCCAATTCTTCTTTACCATCGATAAAATCAGAAGCGATGCGACCACCTAGTGCTGCTTCTACCATTGCCCCGACTTCAGCTTCCGACAACCCAACTTCAGCTAAACGTTCGCGGTTGGGAATCACCTGCAATTCTCCTGCACCAAAGACATAATCAGACCGGACGTTGCGCACGCCAGGAAATGCTCGTAGTTGTTCTGTTATCTGCGTTTCCAACTGGCTCAACTGCTGCAAATCTGCACCCACGATTTGTATTTCAAACTCCTTACCTGGGTCTTGGAAGATCGAGAAGCGTGTCGGAATCAGAAAGCGATAGCCAGGAAAGTTGTTACTCTGCTGTCGCATCCGATCGACCATATCAGCAAGTCCGTTGGTAGTAGCAAATTCGGGCTTGAGAATTGCCGCAATCCCCCGCCTACCAGGACGTTCAATAAACATGACGCGATCGACTTCCGGTTGCTGGCTCAAGAAATCTCTCGCAGGTTGGGATAGGCGAATAGCTTCGGGAATGCTGGTTCCTGGTAAAGGTTCTGCTACCCAAAACACTAAGTTGCGGTTGCCTTCAGGCAGATAATCAGCAGGAGGCAGTAGAAAGATACTTGTAAATAGCAGAATGACGGGAATAGAGACAAGAATTAGCCTACGTCCAACCCGACCTGCACCCAGCGACCAAAGTACAGTAGATGCCAAAAATGATTCTAATTTGCTTTGAAATAGCCGAAAGACAGCAGAAGTGCGAAAAACGGCTGATTCAATTTTTTGGAGGATGGTTGATGGTTGACGGTTATTGGTTGTTAGTTGTTGGTTGTTGGCAATTATTCTCCCTTGTCCCCCTTGTCCCCCTTGTCCCCGAGTTCCCCCTTGTCCCCCTTGTCCCCCTTGTCCCCCTTGTTCCCGACTCCCGACTCCCAGCATTTGCATTGCTTCGTGCTGTTTGAGAAACAAACCAGAGAGCATCGGTACTAAAGTTAATGCAGCAAATAGAGAAAATAGGGAAGCACAAGAAAGGGCGATCGCCATGTCTGCAAATAACTGTCCGGCTTCCCCCTGTACCATGACGAGGGGAACGAACACCACAACGTTAGTCAGGGTAGAACCTAACATTGCGCCCCAAACTTCTTGAGTTCCATCGATCGCGGCGCGAACTGCTCCTTTTCCCTGCTGCATGTGGGTAAAGACATTCTCAATCACGACGATCGCGTTGTCTACAACCATCCCCACGGCAAACGCCAATCCCGCCAAGCTAATAATGTTGAGAGATCGCCCCAAAAATGCTATGACGATGAATACTGTGATTAAGGTTGTAGGAATAGTGAGGGCAATGACTGCCACCGTCCGCATCGAACCCAAAAATAGAATTAATACGGCTGTTGCTAGCAGCGCTCCACTAACTAAGTTCCCTTGTACCAAGGCGATCGACTGTCCGATGTAGTCATTCTCATCGTAGTTGTAGACGAAGCGAATACCTTCTCCTTGGCGAGCAAACTGGGTTTCCAATTCTGCTAGAGTTGCCCTCACTCCCCTAGATGTCTCCGGTACGTTTGCCCCAACGCGCCGAATAATTCCAATTGCCACGGCAGGAGTATTGTTAAAAACTAAAGCACTCTCTAGAGGTTTACGCCCCATTTGTACGGTTGCCACATCCCGCATGTAGACTGTACCCGACTGGTCGCGCCGCAGCACAAATTCAGCGATTTGTTGTATGTCTTGCGATCGGCTGAGAGTCCGCACGCGGTATTCTCGTCTACCTAACGTTAGGGGACCACCACGAATGTCGCGATTGTTCTCCCGTAACACCCGCACGACATCGCCTATGGTTAGATTGCGATCGAATAAAGCTTTGGGGTCAACCCTCACCTCAACTTCTCGTTCCCTACCCCCAGGAATGATAAACTGCCCTACGCCTTCGACTCGGCGCAATCTCGGTACGATAACTTCTTCTGCTAAATCGCGGTAGCGATCGGGATTACCTTGAAACCCTTGTCTCGGTGTGAGGACGACCCACATCATCGGCGAATTATTGCCCCCAACCATCTCGACATCAGACTCATTAACTTCTGCGGGGAGTTCCTCAACTTGTTGCAATTTATTTAACACGTCCACCATCCGCTCGTTTACATCGCTATTCCAAGTAAACTCAAGCGTAATGGCACTGGTTCCAGGACGAGAACTGCTGGTAATTTCCTGTACCCCTAAGACTTCCTCCATCCGTTCCTCAATCGGACGGGTGACGAGATCTTCTACTTCTGTGGGAGCCGCACCAGGATAGGTAGTGGTAATTGTGATTTCGGGGCGATCGCCTCCTGGTTGCAGTTCTAAAGGCAAACTTAGTAGTGAAAAGATGCCAAATACGGCAAGCAAGCAAAACAACACGAAAGTACCGTGCCGCCAGCGAACGGCTGTTTCAATCAAGTTCATGGTAATTGGTAGTTGGTAGTTGGTAGTTGATAGTTGGTAGTTGATAGCAGTTAACTGTCAACCTTTACTACCGCTCCATCTTGTAATCCATCTCCACCCCGTACGACGATCGCCTGTCCTTGGCTCAGTTGTGGGTTGGCGATCGCCATTTTTTCGCCCATGTCTGCTACGAGTTCGACTTCTAGTTGTCTGGCTTTGCCATCAGCAACAGTAAATACGAGCCAGCGATTTTCCCGCCGAGTCAATGCATCGCGGGGGACGACGAAACTAGGGGTATTGCTGGGCAACTGTAACTGTGCCTGTACTGCCATTCCTGGCAACAGGTTGGCGGGGGGATTTGATAGTCTCACCCGCACTCGCTGCCGTCGGGAAGCTGTATCAGCAGATGGTACGATACCCGTTAATGTAGTGCGATCGCGCCAGTTGGGTAGCGCCCTAGCAGTCAACTCGACGGGCATACCCGCTCTCACACTTCCGCTAAGTGATTCTGGCACTTCCAGAAATACGTCTAACTGAGTGCCATTGACCTTGGTGGCAATCTCATCACCGCTTTCTACTAAATCGCCACTGCTGACTTGTCGTGTCTGGATAACACCGCTTGATACTGCCCTGATGCGCGTGCGTTGCAAGGCTAATTCTGCTTGGTTTAATGCAGATTCGGCGGCGGCTACATTAGCTCGTTGCGCGTCAATTTCTTCGCGAGTGGGACCGGCGGTGGCTTCTGCTAACTCTGCCTGGGCTTGCATTCGTTCCCCTCTAGCAGCATCTGTCCGCGATTCTGCTTCGACTAATTCCCGGCGCGAGAGTGCGCCAGTATTAACTAGACTTCTGGTTCGGTCTGAATTGTCTTGAGCTTCCTGTTCCCGCGCTTGGGCTGCTCGGACTTCGGCTTGCCTTTGGGCGATGATTTCCTGCCGCGTACCGACTTCTAAGCGTGCTAATTCGCTCCGAGCTTGAGCCAGTCTTGCTCTCGCTTCGGCTACGGCTAAACGCTGATCTGTATCGTCAAGGATGGCTACAACCATACCAGGGGTAATGCGATCGCCTGGTTGGACTAACACTTGTTGCACGACTCCTGATGTTCTGGTGCGGACTGTAGCGCTCTCGCTTGCCTCGACTTGCCCTAACATACTAGTGCTTCGAGTTGCCGTGCCTGAAGTTAAAGCGATTGTCTCTATGGGGCGCGGTGGTTGCGGTTTTGCTGCCGCTGGTGCAGTGGCTTGGCTGGCGGGAGTTAATCCCCGCCCCAGTCCAACTCCTCCAACTCCGACTAGAAGCATGAGTAGCAGCCACCACCGTTTCTGGGAGCGGGGTGACGGCGGCGGAGTCTGCAATTCTTCTCGGTTTGAAACGGAAACTTGGGAATCAGAGGTTGGCACGCTCGATACTCCTATCTCAAGAGTTAACGTTTAATTGTTGACCGTTGACACTCGTAATGCTGTTTTTGTCAAGCTGTTTTTGTTAACTATCTATGCAGCATGGCAAAGGTTGGTCAGTAGCATGAAGTTTGATGGATAAATGTGACATCAATATGACACATTTATTAAATTTTCCTTAAACCTCAATTCGCAAGATTGAATTACGTAAGTTTCACGAAATAATTTATACTGCCAATAGCTAAATCACATAGAGTTTGCTGTCACTACTGCCAGTAACGGAACCATCGGTACTGGTGTGCTGTCAGCGAGAAAAATAGCTCTGGATATAGAACTAGCCTTTTGAGTGAGATTGATGTGAAGAGGATTTTCGTGCCAAAACTAAAACTGAATTCAAGAATTGTGCGATCGCTCGCACCAGCCTTGCCATTAGCCATACCATTAATTGTTTTAGAGGCAATCCCTAGTATTGCTGCCACTTTTGCTAGTTCTGAATCTACAGTTATAATTGACAATTTTAGCCATAACCCCTTCGAGAGCGAGGTAATTACTGACACTTTTACGAATACTTTTGCCACAGATGGCAATGTGAATGCTAGTACAGATGCAATAGCAAACTTTATTACGGAACCACCATCTGCTTTTAACTCATCATTTAGTAGTGCTGATGGTACTGGTAACAACTACTCCGGTACGGCAGACAGTTTTGCTGGAGTTTTAGGTAACTTTAGCGTCAATAGTGGCGGAACTTTTTCTTTTAATTTCGATGCCGATTTAAATTTAACAACATCCATAGACAATCCACAAACTGAAACTGCCATCGCTGACGGTACGGTTTCTTTTGCCCTATATGATACTAGTAATTTAGATAGTTGGACGCTTCTAGACTCATTTACAATTTCAGGAAATGTGACTTCTGGAAACAACGATTTTCTCAATTTTAATTCCAGTGATGGGACTCAATTAAATCTGAGTAATATTAGTTTGACGACAAATTTTGGTGGCGATCGAGAATCTGCATCAGCTTCAACTGAAGGTCTCTTTTCTCGTACTTTCGATCGCGTGACAAACTTAACCTTAGTAGAAGTCAAGGAAAATCGATCTACTGTTGCTGTACCGGAACCTTCGATTGCTGTTGGCACTGTTTTAGGTATCTTTGCCTTGGGATATCGAGCCTGGAATCGGCGAGTCGGGGTGAAATAATAGCTACGTGAGTAAGGGCGCACGGCTATGCGTTCCTACAAATCGCGGAGCTCATTTAATTGAAAATGGTTAGATCTCCTTTTATCCCTAGTCCAGTTAAAGCGGCTAAAATCAGAGATAGATTTTGTTTGTGATGTATTTTTGTGCAGCCTCAGAACGCTTCTAATCAATCTTTTGTGTTTGACTCGATCGATGCCGCTCTCGCCGACCTTAAAGCTGGACGCTCTATTGTTGTAGTAGATGACGAAAATCGCGAGAATGAGGGCGACCTCATTTGTGCCGCTCAGTTTGCGACCCCAGACACGATCAATTTCATGGCAGTGGAGGCGAGGGGATTAATCTGTTTGGCAATGACGGGCGAGCGCTTGGACGAACTCGATTTACCGTTGATGGTAACCAATAACACCGACAGTAACCAAACTGCTTTTACAGTAAGTATCGATGCTGCGACACATTTAGGCGTGACGACGGGTATTTCTGCTGAGGATCGCGCCCGCACGATTCAAGTAGCGATTAACCCCGCCACGAAGCCCTCAGATCTGCGCCGTCCCGGTCATATTTTTCCCATTCGCGCCAGGACGGGTGGAGTACTCAAACGTGCTGGACATACAGAAGCAGCGATCGATTTAGCCCAATTAGCAGGGCTGTATCCGGCGGGAGTGATCTGTGAAATTCAAAACCCCAATGGTTCAATGGCACGGTTGAATCAGTTGATGGAATACGCCAAACATCACCAACTGAAAATTATTAGTATTGCCGATCTGATTAGCTATCGCTTGCAAAACGAGCGATTTGTGACTCGCGAGACTATTGCTCAATTACCGACTTCCTTCGGTGAATTTCAGATCTATGCTTATCGCAACAGCGTAGATAACTCCGAACACGTAGCAATTGTTAAAGGCGATCCGGCTCAATTTCGCGATCGCCCCGTGATGGTGCGGATGCATTCAGAATGTCTCACGGGCGATGCTTTGGGTTCGCTGCGCTGCGACTGTCGGATGCAACTACAAGCAGCTTTGAAAACGATCGAACATGCAGGCGCGGGAGTTGTCGTTTACCTACGTCAAGAGGGAAGAGGCATTGGCTTAATTAACAAATTGAAGGCGTATTCCCTACAAGACATGGGACTAGACACCGTAGAAGCCAACGAACGCCTCGGCTTTCCCGCCGACTTGCGCAACTACGGGGTAGGGGCGCAAATTCTCAACGATCTGGGCGTGAAACAAATTCGGTTAATTACCAACAACCCCCGCAAAATTGCTGGGTTGAAGGGGTACGGTTTAGAAGTCGTCGATCGCGTGCCGCTGCTGATTGAAGCTAACGATTACAACTCTAACTACCTTGCCACTAAAGCCAGCAAGCTAGGGCATATGCTCTTACAAACATACTTGGTTGCTGTGGCAATTCACTGGCAAGAAGAATCTTTATCCGTCACGCAACGTTACGAACGGTTAGAAAAGCTACGACACATAGTCAGGACGCATGATTTGCTATTGCAGGAAGAGGCACGACCGTTAGCAGTAGCACTGTTCGGTCAACCTTCCCTAACATTTCACGTTGGCTTAGATCAACCCGAACTAGCTACACCAGACTGGTATCAGCAACCAAATCATCCTTATCTAAAGGCGATCGCGCAAATTCTCGACAGCATATCAACCTTACCCTACGTCCAGCGACTAGAATTTCTCGTTGCCCCCGGTCACGATCCACTCACGGGTCTGCAAGTCCAACTAAACCGACACAATATTGGTACTGACATCTTACCTTCTGCCATCTTCGATCGACTAGAAACCCAGAAGATTTATTGTTTTGGGTGTTAGTTGTCATTGGTCAGTGACTAGCGGCTGGTGGCTAGTGGCTGGTAGTAAATAAAGTGTGGGAAGTGTGGGAGGACACTCGAAGAATCTTCTCCCCGCTCTCCCTTGTCTCCCTGCTCCCTACTCCCTGCTCCCTGCTCCCTCATAAAGAGGTAATTCAATCCAAAAGCGGCTTCCTTGCCCTAGTTGAGATTCTACGCCGACGCAGCCGCCCATGCGTTCGATGCTTTTACGCACGATCGCTAAGCCGATGCCCGTACCTGGATAGGTTTCAATTCCGTGCAGGCGCTCGAAAATGCGGAAGATTCGTTCGGTATCGCTTGATGCAATTCCGATGCCGTTATCGATAATCCACAGGCGCACCCATTGCTGTCGATCGCGTTGGGCGAGCTGGTATTTGATTTCAACCTGCGGACGGCTTTCTGGTTTGATAAACTTGAGGGCATTACTGAGCAAATTGGCGATCGCTTGGGTTAGGGTGGGGCTATGTGCCAAAACGGTTGGTAGAGGTGTTGTGACTGTAATTTCTGCCTGCTTTTCTTGTAAATTCATTTCTAATTGTTTGCAGGCAGATTCGATCGTTGCCATTAATGCGACGGGTTGTAAGGTAATTTTCGTGCGCGTCAGCTGGCTGTAGGCTAGTAACTCGGTAATCAGCCGATCCATCTGCACTGCGTCTGCGGTAATTGACTGAAGATATTCGTTACCCAGGTCATCAAGGCGATCGCTATAATCTTCTTGCAATGCTTGGGCAAATCCTCGGATCGTCCGTAGTGGTGCGCGTAAATCGTGGGAAACCGAATAAGCAAAAGCTTCTAATTCTCGATTGATCTCCTGAAGTTGTGCCGTGCGATCGCTTACTTTTTGTTCTAAGGTGGCGTTGAGTTGCTGAATTTCGGCGGCGGCGTGTTGACGTTCGGTTAATTGAATTTGCAATTGTTCGTTACTGAGATTGAGTTGCTGCTGTTGCTCGAATAAAGTGCGGACGAGATGCTTTAACGAACGAGATAGTCGCCCAATTTCATCGCTGCTGGTAATTAAAGGTAGTTCTGTATTTGCGTTCCCTTGACGCAGACGATCTGCTGCTGTTGCGATCGCGAGTAAGGGATAGGTGAGGCGACGCATGATAAACCATCCAGCAATGGCGAATAATATCCCTAATGTCAGATCTTGAGTAAAAATCTGGCGTTGTAATGTCCGCACGGGTGCAAGTGCGAGATCGGCTTGTTGCCTCACCACAACCGTCCAACCGAGTCCTGGGTAATTGCGATACCCTGTACTGCGGGCAAAACCCGTGAGATAGAGATCGCCATCCGACCATGTTTCGAGCGCGTAGCCGTTGCCTTGCTGTTGCAATGTCTGTAAATTAGGCAGCGAGGGAACTCGTTCTTGCAACTCGATAGGTGCGAGTAGCACTTTGCCAGAGGCACTAAAAATAAAAACTTCCACCTGCGATCGATTTTGTAGCGGTTGCAGTAATGAGTCTCGAATTTCTTTTGCCCACGTCCAACTGAGATGAGCGCCTAGCACACCTGCATACTGACCCGCCGAGTCAGTCACGGGAGCTGAGATGTCAATAAATCGTAAGGGTTCGTTGGTTGGATTTGGCAGCAGCTTGGCTAAGAGCATGGCTTCGTGAACGTCGCCCACCGCTGCTTGAGTACGGGCGTTTTGAAACCACGGTCGTCGAGCGACGCTGAGATTTTCTAACAGTTTACCCGTACTGACGAGAACCTTACCTGTGGCATCTGTCAAGCCAATCCAGCTATAAGTGGGATAAGTGCTTTGTAGCCTGTCGAGCAGCGATCGCTTTTGGGATCGAGGAGAATTGGGATTGCTGAGTAAATCTAGCTCTGTCAGGTTTTGGATCTCGCGATAGCGCTCGAACATACCGCGATCGAGTTTGTCAGATACTTGGTATGCTAACTGCTCTAACGCAATGCCAGCATCAGTTTTGACGCGATCGCTCGCCGTGGCACTGACCGTAATACTCGCCATGATTGCCATGACTAGCGCAATACTACATATTGTTAAGCCTAGCCGCGCCCTCAAGCTTTGACGCGGATCGAACCGCTTAGCAACGCGATCGAGCAGTTTTTCTGAAGCCAAAACTTGATGAAATGCCATCGGCGTATTTTCTAGTCCAAACTATTTTAGTGAGTGATTTTATGTTGATTTAGACCGATTTTAGCTTTCTTGCCCCGTCGCATCCCAAAATTGCATTGCGATAGTATATAGACGAGTTATTGCTACTTTTTTAGTTCTTTTTCAGTTTTTTAATAATAAGCCGATGTTATTATTTTCTTGCGATATAATGCAAGCGGAATTATTAAAAGAGCACTACCAATTGCTAAAAATTGTATAATTTGTTGCGGACAATCGATTGCTAAAACTTTCTTAACGACATACCTTAAATTAATCTTCTTTTAATAAGATTTGGATAATGCCATATTACTAAAAATGCTAAAGGAAAAAAATAAAAAATCGAATGTTACGTATTCTGTTGATAGACGATAATCCCAGCGATCGCAAGCTCGAAAGTCGCGAACTTCAACGCGAGTTTGCTGAAATAGAAATTCAAACGGCGATCGATGCGGCTGAGTTTGAACGCGCTTTAGCAGCAGGCGGATTCGATCTCGTCATCACAGATCATCAATTGCATTGGAGCGATGGACTAGCTATTTTAGATGCAGTCAAAACTAAGTATCCCGATTGTCCGGTGATTTTGTTTACGGATAGCGGTACGGAAGAAGTTGCCGTGACAGCCATGAAGCGGGGAGCGACAGATTACGTCCGTAAGGGAAAACCTTATCGCCTCGCGCTCGCCGTGCGCGAAGCTCTAGAAAAGCAAAACCTGCGGCAGGAACGCGCCAAAGCGATCGAGCAAATGCAGCTTTCAGAAGCGAATTTACGATTTGCGCTTGAAGCAGCCGACCTTACTGCTTATACTTGGAATTTGCAAACCGGAGAAGTTCGCCGTTTGGAGAATGCGGGTAACATATCGGGAATTGGTGATGGCGAGATCGTGGGGACATTCGAGCAAGTGTTGAATCTCGTTCATCCCGACGATCGAGAGCTATTTCAAACTGAGATTCAAACTGCCTTGAAAATAGGAACCTATAGCTGCGAATTTCGCATTCTCAAACCAGATGGCTCAATTGCATGGGTTTTAGATAAAGGACGGGCAATTTACGATCGCTCGGGAAACCCAGTAGGATTGTTTGGCATTGCCTGGGAGATCACGCAACGCAAACAACTCGAACAAGAACAAGCGCGGCTATTCGAGTTAGAGCAAGTTGCCCGTAACGCTGCTGAATCTGCTAACCGGATTAAAGACGAGTTTTTAGCAATGCTTTCGCATGAATTGCGATCGCCACTGAATGCAATCTTAGGTTGGGCGACAATTCTCGAATCGGGACGACGAGATGAAACAACACTACAGCGGGCAATTAGTACGATCTTGCGCAACGCTCAAGTACAAACTCAATTGATTGAAGACCTGCTCGACGTGTCTCGCATCGTTCAGGGTAAATTGAAGTTACAGTTTATTCCACTCAATTTAGCTACCCCAATTCAAGCCGCGATCGAAACAGTTGAGTTGAGCGCTCAAGCCAAATCAATCGATTTACAGATCTTCCTCGATTGCGATCCAGGATTTGTTTATGGCGATCCCAATCGGTTACAACAAGTTGTCTGGAATTTACTCACAAATGCGATTAAATTCACCCCATTTGGTGGGCGGGTTGAAGTGCGTTTATCAGTAGCTCCAGAGAGCGAGAAGTCAACCGCAGGAGGTACAGCGTCCCCTGACTTTCTTGTACGGGCGAACGGCTTACCCCCACTCACCACCAATCCAACTTACGCTCAAATTACAGTTAGCGACACTGGTAAAGGTATCGAGCCTGAGTTTTTACCATATGTATTCGAGTTATTTCGGCAAGCGGATGCTTCGACTACCCGCAACTACAAGGGGCTAGGACTTGGCTTGGCGATCGTGCGCTATCTAGTGGAAATGCACGGTGGCTCGGTAGCCGTCGAGAGCCTGGGAGAAGGACAGGGAGCCACGTTTACAGTATTATTGCCTTTGATGGGGATGGAAAGTCGGGAGTTGGGGAATAAGCAAGCAGAGGAGCAGAGGAGCAGCTATCAAGTCACAAGTCACAAGTTACAAGTCACGCTTAATTCCGAATTCCAAATTCCGAATTCCGAATTCTTCCCACACCCCTTACCCCTCACTCCATTACCACTCAACAACTTGCGCGTGTTGGTCGTCGATGACGAACCAGATAGCTGTGAAGTGATTGCAATGATTTTGCAAACGAGAGGTGCAAAGACGTATACTGCTGGCTCAGTACAAGCAGCTTTGCAAGCCCTAGAAGCTTTCCAGCCAGATTTGCTAGTCAGTGACATAGGAATGCCGGGAGAAGATGGATATGCATTGATCCGTCAGCTCAGAACGAAAACAACAGCACATCGGCAGATTCCGGCGATCGCAATGACAGGATTTGCCAGACTTGAGGATCGAACTCAGGCGATCGCGGCTGGCTTTCAACGTCATTTACCTAAACCCATCGATCCAGACACGCTGATTGCCGTGGTTACAGATTTAATTCAAGAGATGGGTAAGACATTTAATAATTGGTAATTGGTAGTTGGTAGTTGGTAGTTGGTAGTTGCGTTGTGTGTTGCGGTGCGGTGTGGTGCGAGATCGAAAGTGGCGAGAGGCAAATTTTGACTTCTGACTTTTGACTTTTGACTTTTTCTCACCGCCAGTCTTTACCAACACGGATTGTGAGCGAAGAATCTAAATCGCCGATCGCGGCGGCTTCAATATTGCCGACACCTAAGATTTGCTGAATTTTAGCTGCTGCTGCGGTATCGCCTTTTTGAGCAATGATATTTGTCTGGCGCTGAATATCCGACCAATCGGAGACTGCATAGACGTTGGTAAAGCCTTTTTGCTTGAGATAGCGGACGACTTTTTGACTCAATTGGGGTTTGCCCGAAGCATTTTGCACGGCAATTTTCAGACTTGTCAGCGGTTTGGGTTTGGGTGCAGCCCCAATCGTAGAAGTACCAAAGTACTGACTCATAATCTGGTCTTGACCTGAAGTATAGAGCCAATAGCTGCTGGGGTCTTGACTGTAAGGGCTGAGATCTCCTGGTAATAGAAGCATTTGCCAGTGTTCCGGCTTCATTTGGACGCTAAAACGCACGATCGCCCGCAGTTCTTCTGGGCTGAGATTGGTTTCAACCGCAGTTTGCATAATTTTGGTAATTTCTGGCAGTTGGGGTAGTATTGCCGGACTGGTAAGGCGATCGCGCAAAGCTGCAATCAACATCTGCTGGCGCTGGACGCGATCGAGATCTCCTTGGTTTGAGGCGCGGAAACGAGCAAACTGTTCTGCTTGTTCCCCACTTAAAGTTTGCCAGCCTTGTTCTAGATCGATCTGCAACCGTTGCGTCCGGTCTTGGTATGCCATGCGTTCGGGAACAAATACCTCAATCCCTCCGATTCGATCTACCAATTGCCGCAAAGCATCTGCGTTAATGCTGAGGTAGCGATCGATCGGAACATTATTTAACGTGCGGCTGACAACCCGCGCTGTTAAAGGTGCGCCTCCCAAGGCATAAGCGCGAGAAATTTTATCTAGACCGAGCTTGGGTAAGACAACTTGACTATCTTTAGGAATTGAAAGTACCCTGATGGCTGGGCGAGCGGGGTTGAAGCGGATTAACAGCATTGTATCGCTAGTCCCAGTTGCCGACGCAGATTTAGGATTATACCCGATGGTGCTAGGAGGAGGTTCGATACCCAGAACGAGAATATTTACCGGACGGGAGAGATTGTAGGGCAAGCCATTGCGGAGGAAAGTACTACGCGGTTGCGGAGAGTCTCTAGATAGCAAGTCAGAAGAAGTGCGACTGCCCCAAATTGGTAGTAGCAGTGCCACCATTGCCCCTAGCAAGATCGACAGATTGACTACGCCAATCCAAAATAGGAGACGGTTTCTTGTCATCTGAAACCACAACCAACGGCGAAAAGTCAAGAAATTGTGGCGAGTGACAGACAGCGATCGCCTCACCTCCACTTCTTGCAGTTGTCGTTTCAACCGCCGATCGACTCGTTTTAGTACCCCAATCACAGCAATTTATTCCCCCAAGCCAAACCCTACAGAAATAGTAATCCAATAAGTTACGATTGCCTTTAGCAAAAGCAAAGTAAACTCGAAAGCAGATTTAACAATTTTTGACGCGAACGCTTATGAATGGTTCTCTCATCCCTGTGATTTTGGCTGGAGGTAAAGGCGAACGTTTTTGGCCCCTCAGCCGCAGGCATCGCCCCAAACAGTTTTTAAGTTTAGATGGTAGCGGTAAAAGTTTACTGCAAGCGACAGCCGATCGCCTCTTACCTCTAGCAGGGAATTGGGAAAATCTCTGGGTGGTGACATCAAGCCAACTTGCCGAGGGAGTAGCCGCACAACTCCCCCAGATGCCAGCTCACAACATTTTGGCAGAACCAGAAGGGCGAGATACAGCCCCAGCCGTAGCTTGGAGTACGCTGGAAATAGCGCAACGCTACGGGGAAGACGCTGTTATAGGTTTTTTTCCTGCCGATCCTTGGATTGGAGATTTGCCAGGGTTTCAACACACTCTACAAGCTGCTGCTCAATTAGCTGCCACCACAGATGCGATCGCCACACTGGGAGTTAAGCCTAGCTACCCGGCAACTGGCTACGGCTACATTGAGCAAGGCGATCGGACTGGAATTTATGGTAACTTACCTGTCTATCGCGTCAACCGCTTTACCGAAAAACCAGACCTACATACAGCCGAAGAATTTCTCTCTACGGGGCGGTTTTGCTGGAATAGCGGCATGTTTATCTTTCGAGCCGGGGTGGTACTCAAAGAACTGCATACCCACGCTCCAGACATCCTCATCCCCCTCAAACAGCAAGGCAGAGCGGCTTACTCGCAGTTGCCCAAAATTAGCATCGATTATGCTCTGATGGAGAAAACCAAACTTGCCTACGTGCTACCAGCCGACTTTGGTTGGGACGATTTAGGCGACTGGAATGCGATCGCCCGTTTGCTCCAAGGAGCAACCCCCAACGTCGAAGTCGGTCATCATGTCGGACTAGATACCGCAGGCAGCTTAGTTTATGCTGAAAACGACGAAGATGTCGTTGTGACTATTGGCTTAGAAGATGTCGTCATCGTGCGCGATCGTAACGTTACTCTCATCGTCAAGAAAGACCGCACTCAAGAAATCAAACAAGTTTTGAAGTTATTGCAGGATAATCCTAAATTTAGTCATTTATTGTAAGGGGTAGTTGGTAATGGGTAATGGGTAATGGGTGGTTGCTGCACCTGAAGCCCACCTGCACACAAAGCTCCCCTTCTCCCCTGCTCCCTGCTCCCTGTGCTCCCTACTCCCTGACAACTGACCACTCCCCTTGTGGCAGATGAGTTAAGTTGCTATTTAGGATAGAAATTGACTGTTGGTAGCGAGATGAATATTTATGCTGACAAGCCAGTGGGATGAAGCCGCCAGAACAGTAGCGTTAAACTTGATTGAGTTTTATCAGAGATCTATTTCTCCTCGTAAAGGCTTCGATTACCCGCACAGAATTTTGTATGGGAGCCAATCTTGCTCTAGTTATGTCAAACATCTACTGACTAATCGGAGTCTATCATCAGCTATAAAATTCTCAACTCAACGATTTCAGGCTTGTTCCCGTGCCAGGCAAATTCTCAAATCTCAAAAAACGTCTGCTGGCTTCCGCTGCATCGTAATTCCTTGCTGCATACCATTATGAGTAGTCAGTTATTAGTTGTCAGTGACTCGTGGCTAGTGGCTGGTGACTAGTGCGTGAAGAACTTACCAACGACTAATGACTAATGACTAACAACCAATTACCCATTACCCATTACCAACTACCTAAACTGTGTTCTTAACTCAAAATACTTCTCGTCAACGAGAAATCGCTGAAATTCTATTCCGCAATGGCTGGGACTATATGCGACGGCTGCTAACTGGGGGTAAAACAGACGAGCCTCAGTTACCGACACCAGCCGTATTACGCAAAATTCTGGTGGACTTGGGACCAGTGTATGTCAAATTCGGGCAGCTCATGTCTACCCGCCCAGATATACTACCTGCTTCCTATATTGAGGAACTGTCAACTTTACAGGATGACGTTCCACCTGTTCCTTGGTCGGAAATTGAAGTGGCGATCCGCCAACAGCTCAAAAAGCCTTTGGAAGAAACTTTTAGTAAAATTAATTTTCAACCAGTCGCCGCTGGATCGATCGGTCAAATTCATCACGCTACGTTAACAGACGGTAGAGAAGTCGCCGTTAAAGTGCAGCGTCCTGGAATTAATGCGATCGTCGCTCAAGATATCTCCTTGATTCAAGGAGTAGCTGATTTAGTAGCGCGAACTGAGTTCGGTCAGAATTACGAAATTAAATCCATAGCCACCGAATTTACAACTGCACTAGAAGCAGAACTAGACTTCACGCGAGAAGCTCATTTTGCCGAACAGTTGCGGCGCAATTTATCTGCTAGTCGGTGGTTCGATCCGCAGCAATTAGTCATAGCAGAAATTTTCTGGGATTTGACCACAGAAAAATTGTTGGTGATGGAATGGTTGGATGGAGTTCCTTTATTATCGGCAAATTTTGCCGAAAGTAATGGTAATGGTGTAACTTCAGAAATCAAGCGGCAAGAAATTACAACTTTGCTATTTCGGGCTTTTTTCCAGCAGCTTTATATTGATGGATTCTTCCATGCCGACCCGCATCCCGGCAATATTTTCTATCTCAAAGATGGGCGCGTTGCGCTGTTAGATTGCGGGATGGTAGGCAAACTCGATCCTCGGACTCAGCAAATTTTAGTAGAAATGTTGTTGGCAATTGTCGATATTGACGCTCAACGATGCAGTCAGTTGACATTACAATTGTCAGATTCAGCTCAACCCGTAATTTTATCGCGATTGGAAAACGATTACGATCGCATGTTACGGAAGTACTATAACTTAGACCTGTCTCAAATCAATTTCAGTCAAATTATTTACGAATTGTTGCAAGTTGCTCGTAACAATAAAATCCGCTTGCCGAGTAATATGGGTTTGTATGCGAAAACCCTTGCCAATTTGGAAGGATTAGCACGTCAATTTAATCCAGAAATTAATTTTCTCGATGAAGTCAAACCTTTGTTAACAGACTTGTTTCGTCGCCAGTTATTAGGCAATCGTCCTGTAGAATCTTTATTACGAACAGCCCTCGATATCAAAAGTCTTTCGCTGCAATCCCCCCGCCAGATCGAACTGTTATTAGACCGCGTGACCTCAGAGACACTGCAATGGAATTTATCGGTACGGGGATTAGATAGCATACGTCGTACCCTTGATGACTCTGCTAACCGCCTCTCGTTTAGCGTATTAGTTGGTTCGTTAATTATGGGCGCAGCGATTATTTCTTCCAAAGCCCAGACAGCACAGCTATCGTGGCTCAGTAGCGTCCTATTTGCAGTAGCAAGTTTGTTGGGATTGTGGCTGATTTTTAGTATCCTGCGATCGGGGCGTTTGCGCTAGGCTTTGTTAAAGATAGACGAGCCTGCTCAACTTTCAAATCTTCGATAAGAATCGCTCCTCATGTTCCCATTTAAGACTCACGACTCACTGCCTTAATGCAATATCAAATCAGACACAAAACAATCTACACCTACAGCCAACCAATAACTTTAGAGCCGCACACAATTCGATTGCGTCCTCGGTCGGATGGATGGCAAACGTTGCAGAACTTTGAACTAGAGATGTTGCCAACTCCCGTGAGTCAGTCTCAAATTATTGATTTGGATGGCAATGCGGCAATTAAAGTTTGGTTTGGTTCGCAAACTACAGAATTATTAGAAATTCAAACGCGATCGCAAGTAGAAACTCACTGCACCAATCCGTTTGGTTTTCTGTTAGAACCGTGGGCGAATAAACTACCAATTGATTATCCAACTTCGTTGCGATCGCAACTCCAACCATATCTACAAGGATATTGGAATACAGCAGGAATAGATCCAATTGCTATTCAACTGGCACAAGAAATTCATCACGCCCAAAATGGGGAAACGGTAGGATTTTTAACAGCACTCAACGAACGAATTTATCAAAATTGTCAGCAAGTTATTCGCGAGACAGGCGCACCTTTACCTCCTAGTATTACTTGGACAGAAAAATCTGGTTCTTGTCGCGATTCGGCAATCTTATTTATGGAAGTTTGTCGTGCTATAGGTCTAGCAGCACGTTTTGTCAGTGGCTACCAAGAAGGCGACCCCGATGCAAACGATCGCCATCTTCACGCTTGGGCTGAGGTGTTCTTACCAGGCGGGGGCTGGCGGGGTTTCGACCCTACACACGGGTTAGCTGTGGCTGACGGTCACATTGCTGTAGCTGCTAGTGCCATTCCTCAAAGTGCCGCACCAGTCAAAGGTGGATACAAAGGAAAAGCACAGTCAGAGTTAAAATACAAGTTATCGATTCAACCTGCGATTGGACAATAGATTTGGTAATTGGTAATTGGTAATTGGTAATTGGTCACGCACCACGCACCATTCATCACAAATTATCGTACTGCTCTAAATGTTCTGGTTCGACTTGTGCCGCAGTTATCCAGGCTTGCATGGCAGGAAGATGCCGAATTGCTTCGGCGTAGTCTTGGCAAATCGGATCTAATTTGACTCCGTAAGTGATAAATCTGGAGACAACTGGGGCAAACATGGCATCGGCAATTGTAAAGTGACCGAATAGCAGATCGCCGTTATTATTGCCAAATTTTTCGCGGCATTCGCGCCAAATTGTGGTGATGCGATCTATATCTTCTTGTACTCCTGGTTTCATCCCTTTACCAGGAAAGTGACTGCGGCAATTCATGGGCATATTTTGACGCAAATTTTGAAAACCTGCGTGCATTTCGGCACTAATCGATCGTGCTAAGGCACGGGCAGCTAGTTGAGTTGGTAATAATTTAGCAGCGGGAAATTGTTCGATTAAATATTCGCAAATTGCCAAAGATTCCCAAATTGTAATATCTCCATGCTGCAATACTGGCACTTTTCCAGTCGGGCTGTAGCGAAAAATTTCTTGGCGAAATTGTGGTGTGTCGAGCGGAATTCTGATTTCGTTAAAATCTACGCCAATTTGTGTTAAAACTAGCCAAGGGCGTAGCGACCAAGAAGAGTAATTCTTATTGCCAATAACTAAAGTGAATTGTGTCATGTGTCATATTGATTTAGAGGATGACAGCGATCGCACTATGCCTAATCTCTATGAAACAGATTTCTTTGCTTGGACGCAAGCCCACGCTGAGTTACTTCGCCATCAGCAGTGGCATCACTTTGACCTGCCCAATTTAATTGATGAGATTGAATCATTGGGCAGACAACAGCGCCAAGAACTCAGGAGTCGCTTGAGTATTTTAAATTGTGTTGCCCTTTCTTCTCCAAATATTGTTGATGATAGTCTTCCGCCAGCCAATAAGTTGAAGCAGGTTGAATTTGAGTGACGATCGCCTTATTGTACTTATGCGATCGCTCCAACTGCTCTTTAGACTGTCTAGCTGCTTGTTCTTGTGCGGGTGTGTGATAGAAAATGACCGAGCGATATTGTTCTCCTCGGTCTGCACCTTGTCGATTTAAACTTGTCGGATCGTGGATACTCCAGAATAAGTCGAGTAGCGTCTCATAGCTGACTACCGCAGGCTCGTACTCTACCTGACACACCTCAGCGTGTCCCGTAATCCGAGAGAGTACGTCCAAATAGCTTGGATGCTCGAAATGTCCACCCATGTAACCAACAGAAGTGGAGACAACACCTTTACAGGTGCGAAAAGCAGCTTCTACACCCCAAAAGCATCCGGCTCCAAAAGTTGCTATTGCCATAATAAGTGGTGAGTGGTGCGTGGTGAGTGATACGTGGGAAATTGTAGAGACGTTACATGTAACGTCTCTACACTGTCAAAGTTGACAACGCCCTTCGGTATTGCACTCAGTCTTTTGTTGGCGTTGGGCGATAATTGTTTTCAGATCCGGTCGTCCCGTTAGCGCTAAGCGCCAGTCAGCCCAAATTCCGTAGAGGCGATCGACTATAGAACCAACTATAGGCAATTTGGTTGCAGCATAGACCCAACCCATACCCAGGATTTCGTAAACTCGGCGAAAAACTTCTACGTTTTTGACAATCGTGCCGTCAGGAAGAATAGCGTGGATGCGTCCCATTGCCGTTTCAAAGTCAACTCCACTATTAGCTGCGGGGTTGTAATTCTCGTCTGCAATGTCTACAAACTCGACTAGTCCCCGATTGGCATCTCGTTTGCGCAAAAAATTGACCTCACGCATACACAAGGGACACTCGCTGTCATACAACAGCTTAATTTGCCAGGTCGGAGACTGTATAGCTGTTTGAGTTGCGTGAGGCTGGGTGTTTGATAACGACATATAGCGATCGCTTGATAGTTCGAGTCAGTTGTGCCACATTTAATTTGCCTAAAGATAGCAGCCAAGGGTCTTAGGAAAACTACATTTTCCCGTTTTGACTTTTGACTTTTGCCTTTTGACTTACTAACTATCTTAATAAAAGTTAATAGCTAGAAACTGCGATCGACGGGCGCTTTCCTAGAGAAGCGAGTTTCGATTGACTTGATAATGATATACAGCACGGGGATGACGAATAGACTCAACACAGTTGCAACGCACATCCCGCCGAAAGTTGCCGTTCCCAGTGATTGACGCGCCGCCGCACCGGGACCCGTAGCTATCATCAGGGGAATACCACCCGCAACCGTGGAAAAGGCTGTCATCAAAATCGGTCGCAAGCGTTCTTTCGCCGCCTCAACGGCTGACTTGGTAATACTCAATCCCTCATCGTGCAGTTGGTTGGCAAACTCGACAATCAGAATTGAGTTTTTACTTGCCATCCCAATTAGCATCACAAATCCAACTTGAGTGTAAATATCGTTGGCTGCACCTCGAACGAGAACGGCAAGTAAAGCGCCAAGAATTGCTAATGGTACTGTCAGCAGAATAATAAACGGATCGACAAAGCTTTCGTACTGGGCTGCTAGTGTCAGAAACACGAAGATTACGCCCAAACCAAAGATAAAAATTGCCTGTCCGCCAGACTCGACTTCTTCTAAAGAAAGTCCAGACCACTCATAGCCAAATCCTCTTGGTAGTGTTTCTTTTGCCACTGCATCCATCGCTTTAATAGCTTGTCCCGAACTCACCCCTGGGACAGGGGAACCGTTGATTTCCACCGAGCGGGACAAGTTGTAGTGGTTGATAATTGAGGGTGCGATAATTTCTTTCACGGTAACTAAGTTACCTAGCGAAATCATTTCACCCGTTTGCGCTCCTTCAGGGATGTTACGCGATTCTCCTTCGGAGACGCTGCGCGAACGCACGTACAATTTCTTAATATCTTCTGGGTTGGAACGAAACTGAGTATCAGCTTGTACGTAAACTCGATACGCCCGATTGAACTGGTTGAAGTCATTCACGTATGTAGAACCGAGAAAGGCTTGTAGGGTGTTGAAAATATCTTCCACCGGAACCCCAAGCGCGTTAGCCTTATCGCGATCGACTTCTACAGAAATTTGCGGTGTATTTGCACTGAAATTAGGACGTAAACCCGTCAGTTGCGGTCGTTCGGGAGATGGGTAAGTGTTGGCGCGACCCATAAATTGACCCAAGGCTGTACCCATCGCGTCAAAGCCTAAATTTGCCCTATCTTGTAGGTGAAACTCAAAACCGCCAAAATTACCCACACCATTGATCGCGGGAAAGTTAAACGGAATGACGGTAGCTTCTTGAATACTCAGCATTTTCGGGAATAAACCCGAAGGCTGGGGGAAAAAGCCGCCAATAATTGCTTGTAACGATTGGTTTGCGCCTCGTCTCTCTGCCCACGGTTTAAGAGTGGTAAAAATCAAGCCGTTATTAGGTGTCGAACCGCTGAAGCTAAAACCACCGACAGCAAAAACTTGTTGCACTTCTGGCACTTCCTTGAGTATTGCCTCGGCTTTTTCTAAAACTTTTTCGGTGTAGTTAAGCGATACCCCTTCTGGTGCTTGGACGATAGTAATAAACACCCCTTGGTCTTCATCAGGAATAAAGCCTGCGGGAATGAAATTGTAGAGCCAATAAGTAAACCCTAACGCGACTGCAAATAGGGCGAGAATAATTCCCTTAGCGTTAGTCAGCTTAGAAATACTACGACTGTAAATTATTCGGGTTTTGTCGATCGCCCAGTTAATCCCATTAAAAAACCAGTTATTCGGGACTTGCCCGCGTCTGAGTAACACCGCAGACAGCATCGGCGTAAATGTTACGGCATTAAACGTCGATACGGTAATCGAAAAGGCGATCGTCAGTGCAAACTGTCTGTATAACTGTCCGGTTGTCCCAGGAAAAAACGCCACTGGGACGAATACGGTAATCAAGACGAGAGAAGTGGCAATGACGGCACTAAACAACGAATTCATCGAGGCGATCGCTGCATCTACAGGTCGCATCCCATCATCCTGAATCCGGCGCGTGATATCTTCGACAATCACCACCGCATCATCTACAACTAAACCCGTTGCCAAGGTCAAGCCGAAGAGAGTCAGGGTATTAATTGAAAAACCGAAGATTTTAACAAAAATAAACGTCCCGATTAAAGCTACAGGCATGGCAATTGAAATCACCAATGCCGATCGCCAATTTTGCAAGAAGATGTAAACGATAATGACGACCAATCCCACCGCTTGCAGCAGCGAGACGATCACCTCTTCCGTTCCAGCTTGGATAAATGTCGTGGTATCGAAAGCAATTTCGTAGTGCATCCCAGGCGGAAAAGTTTCTTTTAATCGTTCCATTTCCTGCTTCACAGCCGCCGCCGTATCGAGGGCGTTACTGCCAAATTGCTGATTGATGCCTAAGCCTACACCCCGGTGCGTGATGCGATCGCTCGCAGTAAACCGCAACAGAGAACTGTAATTTTCCGCACCCAACTCCGCTCGACCGATATCCCTCAGCCTGATTAATGTGCCATCCTCAGCGGTTCTAATGACGAGATTGTTAAATTCCTCTTCGTTCTGCAATCTACCTTGGGCATTAACGGCATACTGGTACAGTTGCTCGGATTTATTCGGTGGTTGTCCGATCTGTCCTGCCCCAACTTGCAGGTTTTGCTGTTGCAATGCCGCGATCGCATCTTGGGGAGTCAAGTTACGACTGGCGAGACGATTGGGGTCGAGCCACAAGCGCATTGCATATTTGCGTTCGCCAAAGATTTCTACACCACCAACTCCTTTAATCCGTTTGAGGGCATCGGCAATGTAGAGATCGGCATAGTTGCTTAAATAAGTTTCGTCATAGATGTCTTGTTTTTTGTTTTCATCGCGATCGGAATAAACTCCAAATGCTAGCAAAAAGTTGTTGTTAGCTTTCGTGACTTGCACGCCTGTCTGCGTCACGGGTCCAGGCAACCGCGATAGTACCGTCGATACCCGATTTTGCACGTCTACCGCTGCTAAGTCTTGGTTGCGTCCTAATTCAAATGTCAGATTGATGCTACTGGTTCCATCGTTAGCGCTGGTCGATTTGATGTAGCGTAAGCCTTGGATACCGTTGAGTTCTTGCTCTAAGACGTTGGTAACGGTCGATTCAACAACTGAGGCATTTGCTCCGACATAGTTTGAAGTGACGCTGACTTGCGGCGGAGCAATTTCAGGATACTGCGCGACTGGTAATGTAGGGATAAATGCAATTCCCAGCAGGGCAATGATAATCGAACACACCGCTGCAAAGACGGGGCGTTTGATGAAAGTATCGGAAATCGAGAAAATCATAAAGTATTATTACGAAGTCGGAAGTCGGCAGTCGGAAGTTATTCACCCGACTAGAGGTCTGACACGCTTGAAATCCCGATCGGTAGCATTTTTGCTTCTCTCCATAGCTGAAGTTAGCGATGTGCGCAGGCTAATTGGTAAAGTACCCATTTTTCTCTCAATTCAGGCAAGGAGGCAAAGCCTACAAAAGCAAGATGATTTGGTTATGAATCAGAAAACAGAAAACAGAAAGCAGGGAGCAGATAAAACAACTTGAGTATAAACTCGGATGAGCGATCGCTCGCGACAGTTCCGGATACAAGAGTTTGTGAATGGACGAATTGCTAGATCGCAGTGTAATACACATACTACACAATTGGCAAATAACTTTGGGGCGATCGCGCTTTTCCTTTCAAGGCAAAATTTACACCTCTTATAGGGTAAGCATTCTACGTATCTGGTCAGGTATGTTAAGCATACGATATATTCTTGTAGTCTATTATTCTGACACAAGTGAGGTACATTGCAAGGTCAAGTAGCGAACAAATGTACTAATAATATAAAATTAGTGCTGATGTCTCAAGACGCTGTTGGAGATCGCTGTAATATCAATGTTCGGTAGTGGGTTCCACAGAGGAGCTTTCCCAATGGCTTAAGATGACAGCGTTAACCGTATTACTGACGACATTTAAAACAGTTTTCAAGCCATCCGTGAGGCGATCGACACCTGCAACAAGGGCTACACCCTCTACGGGCAGTCCGGCGGCTGAGAGTACAGTTGTCATCATAATAATTCCTGCGCCTGGTACGCCTGCGGTACTAAATGAAACCAAAAAAGTACTGAGAGCGATCGCCAGCATTAGTGATGGAGTCAGCGGAATCTGATAGAGTTGGGCGATAAATAGAGCGTTAAACCCTTGTAAAATTGCCGAACCGTCGCGTTTTAAAGCCGTACCCAAAGGAATAGCAAAACTAGCAATATCTTCGCGCATTCCATAGTTTTCTTGGGCATTCTGTAAAGCAATTGGTAGCGCTGCATTCGAGCTTGCCGTACCAAATGCTAAAGATAAAGTTGGGAAAAAACATTGAAAAAAGTGTATCGGCTTGGCTTTAAGAATGAATAGAACAAGAGCATAAAAACCAATCATAATTATCGAGCCAATACATAAACCGATAACATAGACAAAAAGTTTAACAATTAATTCTAATCCCTGAGTGGCGATCGCCGAACTAATTAAAGCAAAAACTCCAATTGGAGCTGTATATAAAATCAACGATAAGATCTTCTCAAAAATAAAATAAACACTTTCTATTAGGCTAACAAAGTTTGTTGCTCTATCTCCGACTAATTGAATGGCAACACCAATTAAAGCAGCAGAAAAAATCGTCTGAAGCAAATTTCCCGTGCTTAATGCTTCTAAAGGATTAACCGGAATTAGACTCACCAACCAATCAATCAAAGATTGCTTTTGAGTCATTTGCGTAACTTCCGCGATCTGAAAGCCAGTAACTCCAACTCCAGGTTTCAAGACAATCGCCAGAAAGATACCCAAACCAACCGCGATCGCACTAGTAACTACATAACTAGAAATTAACTTTAGCGTGTATCTACCGACTTGAGTTGCATTTTGAATCCGAGTTAAGCCGAGAATCAGCGAAGAGAAAACAATCGGCACAACTACAAATTGAATCAGACGTAAGAAAGCCTCACCAAGAGGGGAAAGAAGGTAGTAGTCGAGAAACGCGATCGCCTCTGGAAAGCCATAAATTAACAAGATTCCAAAAGCAATTCCTAATCCAAGCGCAGCTAAGATTAACGTTGATATTTTCATTAAATCAACTATTTTGACAGAACTTTTTATCTGAGTATATATTATAATGTTTCACAAACACAGCTTAAATACTCTTTGTGTCCTTCTTTGCGTCTTTGCGTCTCTGCGCGAAACAAAGAAAAAAATATCCTCCACCCAGCTATATAGAGAGGATAAAAAACTAAATCTCCTCAACTACAATATCTTCTCCAAAAATTGCTTAGCGCGATCGCACTGAGGATGAGTAAAAAACTGCTGAGGCGATGCATCCTCCGCTAACCGTCCTCCATCTAAAAACAAAATGCGATCGGCAACTTCTCGCGCAAATCCCATTTCATGAGTGACGATCGCCATTGTAATCTTAGTTCTAGCAAGATCTTTCATAACTTCCAACACCTCCTTAACCATTTCTGGATCGAGGGCTGAAGTTGGCTCATCAAACAACATAACTTCTGGTTTCATAGCCAAAGCACGAGCGATTGCCACTCGTTGCTTTTGTCCTCCAGATAATTTTGATGGATATACCTTAGCTTTTTCTGCTAAACCAACTTTTTCTAGCAGTTCCATTCCTGCTTCACGGGCTGTATCTTTCGGTACGTGCTTGACTTTAATCGGAGCATAGGTGACATTATCTAATACTGTCATGTGCGGAAATAAATTGAAATGCTGAAATACCATACCGACATTTTGACGGATTTTTATAATATCAGTGTGGCGGGAAGTAATATCAGTACCATTAATATAAATTTTACCCGCAGTTGGTACTTCTAGTAAGTTTATACATCGCAAGAATGTAGATTTTCCCGAACCAGAAGGTCCAATAACTGCAACAACTTCTCCTTTTCTAATTTGGGTCGAAATCCCTTGCAAAACTTTGAGACTGCCAAAAGATTTCTCTAAATTTTCAACATGAACAGCAACATCTTGCTCAAGTGCTACGCTGTAATCTTCTTTCAAGTACATATCCCCCCCAAGTCAAACTCATGACTAATAAGTAGTAAATTAAACCCGCAAACAGCAGCGGTTCAAAATAGATATATTTTTCTGCTCCAACGATTTGAGCGCGACGCAAAAGATCGGCTACACCTATTGTAGAAACTAATGCCGAATCCTTAAGTAAAGTAATACTTTCATTCACCAAAGCTGGTAAAATATTTTTGATTGCTTGAGGCAAAATAATATCTAACATCATCGGCTGGTAGGCAATTCCTAATGACAAAGCTGCTTCCCTTTGTCCCTTATCGACTGCCAAAATGCCCCCGCGAATTGTCTCAGAAATGTACGCTCCTGAGTTGAGGGTGAAGGTGATGACCCCTGCTAATAAAGCGGGAATATCAAAGCCCGTGAGTTGTGGTGTAGCATAGTAGACTAAAGCAATTTGTAGTAGTAATGGCGTACCGCGAAATATAGAGGTATAGGCATTAGCAAGCCACACCAACGGCTTAAATGTAGAAATTTTTAACAATGAAAGAATTGTTCCCCAAATGAAGCCGAAAAAGACAGACAAGGCACTAAAAAGTAGTGTAGTTCCTACGCCTTCAATAATGAAAGGAATACTGGCAGAAATATTACCCGAACCCGATGTTGCTGCGTTGGTAGCTGGTTGTTCGTTATTCCCAAACCATTTATTAATCAGATTTTTCATTTCACCGCTGTCCTGTAATTGTTTAAGGACGCGGTTAAAATCGCCAACTAAATTTGAGCCTTTGGGAAAAGCGATCGCAGATCCAGCTTCTTCTGTATTAGCAAGAGTATGAAATTCTAAATCTGGATTGTTAGCAACAAAACCTTTGGCAATTGTATCTTCAATAATTGCTGCTTGAATTCTACCAGATTTAACTTCTTGGATAATTTCACCAATTCTGTTTAAAGGAACTAAGTTTACTCCTTTAAATTTTTTCGCGGCTTTCTCTTGCAGAGAACCGAGTTGAACGCCGACTTTTTTGCCTGCTAAGTCTGTTGATTTAGTTAGGTTACTACCTTTCTGGGCAATAATTGTATTTTTAGCTTCGTAATAAATGTCAGAAAAATCGACATTTTTTCTGCGTTCGGGGGTAGGTGTCATTCCCGCCATCGCAAAATCAGCTCGTCGAGATTGCAGAGCCGGAATAATACCGCTAAAGTCAGTATCGCGAATTTCTAGCTCAAAGCCTAACTCTTTGGCGATGTATTTTGCAATATCAACGTCAAAGCCGATGATTTCGCCTTTACCTTTTGCCGTATCGCGAAATTCGTAAGGTGGATAGTCCGCTGATGTTACCATTACCAGTTTTTTGCCTGCATATGGCTGTTGGGCGACTAGTTCATTTACCCAGCCAAAGCAGAGACTAACAAATAATGCCGTACTCAATAAAAGTGCAAACAAAAGCCTTTTTTTTCTGGGCATAGCAATCAACTTTTGTTTTTATCTATGGTGTTGAACTGTTGCTAAGCTATATTTGAGAGATTTTAAGAACAGTTCCAACTATCCTAAGACTTATTTTCAGAGTTAGGCGATCGCTTTGCTACAAATTTATCGCAATTCTCGATTGCGTGCGTGATGTTTGTAGAGGCGCACGGCTGTTAGGGCGCACAGCCGTGCGCCCCTACACCCTTAAACAGGGGGAATTAAAGCCCTCTTTTCAATTCAGTTAGGGAATCGAGCGAGTATCTCCTGTGAAAATTCAGACTAAAATCTTTTTAGCTTTTGCAGATCGGCTTTTTCTTTGTCCAAATTTCTAAGTTGGATTTTTTGCTGTTCTAAATTACTTTTAAGTAACAACTGATTCTTTTCAATATCGATAATATAAGTAGTAAATCGATCGTTGGCAATTTCTAGAGCATCTTTCAATCGCTTCTCTTCCGTCTCTAAAACTGTCGCAATTTCCAAAACTAATTTCTCGACTAAATTTTTACTCAAAGACTGATAGTGATTGGATAATTCTTTTCTTAATTTATCGGCGATCGCCTCTAGCTGAAGCGTGGTATCTTTCTGATAAGTGTAGGTCAGCAAACAAATTAATAAAAATATCACAATACCAAACAGAATAGGATTTTCTCTTAGAGGTTGGGTAATACTGGAAATAACTTGCTTGCCACCACCACTGACTCTTATCCCAATAAACATAGCACCAAAGCCAACTAGAAAAGTAAATTGCATCATGTTGGCTCGGATTTGCTTCAGGACATATGTTAGTGGAGAAACCCCCTGATAGCGACCTTCATAAGGAGCTTCAATGAACGAATTCATTAAGCTTTTTTGAAGGTCTATGCGTCGGTCAGAATAAAAAAGGGATTTTTCTAGGTTTATCGATGGTAAGAAATTGAGTGTTTTATATACAGTTTCAACTATGGTATTTAATCCACCTTCACCATAAGTCGTAGTCACTAATTGCCATTCTTTATCTGCCCACTTTTTCAATTCATGGCTGCAAAAATACGTTAAGTCGGCGTTAACGTTACCATTCGCAGTGACTGGATTTTCTGCTCTTAGTTGAATATATTGAAATCCACCTTTTTTCAAAAGTTGCGGTTTTAGTCGCTCGATAAACTCTTCAACTTTGTACGTAATACTTTTTTTACTATACATATCTAATAAAGCAGCTTTCGATTGATTGAGTTCGAGCTTAACTTGCTTAAAAAACTTATCCTTGTCATCACTAGCTTTTCGTAAAGCTTTCTTTGCCTGCTCTTTTACATCGTCAGTTGCTAAACCTTGAATTCGCGCTTCTTCTTGCTGAAGTTGTTGAGCGATCGCCTCAGCTTCGCGATCGAGAACTTGCTCGATGACGCTAAGTTCTTTTATCACTCGTGCAGTCAATCGTTGAGCTAAAATATCTTCTGGCTTACCTTTAATAAATGTTTCTAAAGATTGACAAAATTTTTCTAGTTCTTGTTGCGCTACTGAATTAATTTCTGAGGTTTGAGTTTGGAGAGAGAACGAACTGAGAGATAGAACTACTAATTCAAAAACATCACTTAGATCTTGACTGCGCAGCCAGGTTTCAACTTGAGTTAAACTGGGAATACTACCAATAACAACGCACTTAGCGATCGGTGCTGCATTAGCGATCGTTATTAATCCCTGCCAAGCGTTTGTAAGTGTGGCGAGATCGCACACCAAACAAAGAATATCGCAATCGAGCATTTCTACTAAAGATTCTGGGTATTCAGTCGTTAAACTGTACTCAAACACAAATTCTGGATAAGCCGAACTTGCTGATGCGGCGAGAGTAATGCGATCGCCTGTCTGTAATTTTTGGCATCCTTGTAATCGAACTCCATTAATATAAGTCCCATTAGTGCTGTTGCGATCGCAAATTTCCCAAGCTAAATTTCCACAAGGACTAATTTGAGCGTGATTCCAAGAAACTTTTTTGTACAAACTTGAATCGATTGCTATTTTGCTATCAGGATTACGTCCGATACTAGTTGTTTCAGTAGTAGAAAGCGGGTATATTTTTTCGCTGCTAGATGTCGATAATACTAGTATGGCACTTCCTGCCGATCGCACGGGTTCGACCTGCTTTGGTAAAGCGCTGACTCCAACCTGATAAAATTGCGATAATCTATGCCGCTCGAAATAAATTTGAAGCGATCGCGCTGCGATCGAGTTATTGCTGACAATTTGTAATTTTATTTTTTCTGTTTTGAGACAAGCGGCAATTTTTTCTAATTCTTGAAAAACCGTTCTAAATTTTCGATCTCGCTCAAAGTTAGTGCTGACAAATTTTTGAATTTCCTGAATTCGTGCTTGTAGCTTTTCATATTTGGGTGACATAAGTTGTCAGTTGTCAGTTATCAGTTATCAGTTATCGGCGCTCGGTGACTAGATGAAGAATCTAGTGACTGGTGACTAGTGACTGGTGACTAGATGAAGAATCTAGTGACTGGTGACTAGTGACTGGTGACTAGATGAAGAATCTAGTGACTGGTGACTAGTGACTGGTGACTAGATGAAGAATACCGCTACTAGCCACTAGCCACTAGCCACTAGCCACTATTAAATAAACACACTACCAACCTGGATTATTATCCTCGGTGCTGTTACCATTTGGTTCTTGTTCGATCGCACTATTAGGTGCTTCCTCGGTGGCGCTATTATTGTCATCCACGCATCCAAATGCTGGATCGCCGTTGGGACAAGGATCTGACGCATCTGGCTCGACAAATGTAGAAGTTTGTTTCAACTCTGGGATTGATGCTTCAGGAGTCGATTTAGCAGCTTTACTAGATCCTGGAATCTTCTGCTGTATAGGAGGATTTACAGCTTTGATAACTGGCTGTGGCTGTTGAGGCAGGACTTGAGCTGGTTTAGCAGCAGCGGGAGATGGAGTTGGTGGATTTGGTTTTTGCGCCAGTCGAGCATTAGCTTGCTCGACAATTTCGTTACGTTTTGTATTCCAAAATAGCGTGCTGGATGGAATTTTTTTAGCTGTGTTAACTGCATCCTGCCATCGACTTTGGCTGAGGGCTTGTTCTGCTAGTTTTAAGTAGTCTTGATTCGTTTTTGATTCTCTTTCCCAAGTAGCGACTGTTTGTCTTACGTCTTTAAAAATAGAGCTTTTTGGAGGAATTGCTCTGGTTAATAAAACAGCTTTTTCAAAATCACCATCTCTTTCATAAGCGTCTTTCGCTTCTTGAAAAATTCTCTTAGACCACTGACTAGTGAGTAGTTGAGCTTCTTCAAACAAAGGTTGCTCCGCTGGCACTGTAGACACGACTGCTAGCGCCTCAGCAATTTTGAATTCCTCTGCTAAAGCTTTAGCTTGAGCGATGCGACACTCATTAACCGATTTCGTTAAATTTGTTTGTGCTTGTTTATCTTCTATGGTATTGCTGCTAGGAATGTTAATAGTTGCGCCATGCTTGATGCATTCTTCGTATTGTTTTGTTTTTTTCAACACTTCAACTTGTGCTAAGCCAGATTTGATGCTTTCTTTATTCATCACGACCAGTCCGAAAGCAGCCGCGACACTAACGACAGCAGCAGCACCCATAGTCATTCCCAAAGGAGATTTGAGTTTAGCCGCAAAATTAGCTAAACCACCCGATCGCTTGCTAGGTTGAGTGCTGGGTGAATTTGTCGTGATGTTTTGGTTCGTCGCTGGCTGAGTGAAGTTAACTGGAGTCTGAGGAATTGACGGAGCCGAAAACTGACTGCTGGGAGCTGTCGCTGGTAAGACGGCGTATTGACTTGCTTGTTGCGTCTGCGAGTATTTGGGGCGTTGGTCTAACTCTGTCGTGGCATAACCAGCGTTGATTGAAGATGGCGATCGCAATGCCTCTATAACTTCAGCTGCTGACTGATAGCGCTCTCTAAAGTCGTAGCGTACCATTTTGTCGATCGTTGCTGCGAGGCGATCGCTAACTTGTGCCTGACCTTGCCAGTCAATTTCTCCCTGAAAATTTTCTCTTAAATCTTGCGTCGTGAGTCCGGTGAGTGCCTGAATCGCAATGACTCCCAGCGCGTAGATATCGCTATTGAATTGCGGTCTACCTCGCGCTTGTTCCGGTGGCATATATCCAACAGTACCCACGGCGATCGAGGCGCTAACTTGGCTTTGAGCTGTCAGCAGTTGGACGTTAATCTCTTTAACAATACCAAAATCTACGAGGACTAATTTATTATCTTGTTGGCGACGAATTATGTTATTTGGTTTGACATCGCGATGGATTGCTCCCTGCTGATGCACGAAGTTAAGAATCCCTAACACGTCTAAGAGCATTTGGATTACTCGATCTTCGTGCCAACGACGACCACCGAACAATTCTGCACTTAGCAAATGTCCTTCGATTAACTCTTGCACCAAATAAAATTCTTGGTCTTGCTCGAAATAGGCTAGTAATCTGGGAATTTGGTCGTGAATTCCTAGCTTTTCTAAAATTTTGGCTTCTTTATCAAATAATCGTCTAGCTGCTATTAAAAAGTTGGTATTGCTATTTGCTGGCTTCAAATGTTTGACTACACAGCAAGGATTACCAGGACGACGGGTATCTTCAGCGATGTAAGTTTGGCTAAATCCACCTGCACCCAAGACTTTCAGGACTCGATAACGCCCATCTAATAATTGACCTAGCATTGATGTGATATTTTGCGAGTTAAAGATGCATTCAATTGAAAAGTAGATGATTTCGGATATTATCTGTTTTTTATTTACTTTTTGTTAAAAAATTGGTTAGTAAGATAATCCGCAATCAGACAAGTAATTCTAAAACCTAACTATGACAGATTTATGGATTATGAAATCATAAGCTTTGCTAAAAATATTTACTATTCTAATTACGCAGTACAATTACTATAAAGTAGTAGGGGCGCACAGAGAAAGAGCCCCTACAAAGATCGCGTACGCAATCGAGAATTGCTATAACTGCCACAGCGCGATCGCCTTGTCGCGATCGCCACTAGCGAGGAATTGCCCGTTCGGACTAATCGCGATCGCCCCAACTTGCCATGCATAGCCGCAGATAGCATACACTTCCTCTGCTGCACTTAGATCCCAGACTTTGAGTAATTTATCTTCAGTCGCGATCGCTAGTAGTTTACCATCAGGACTAAAGGCGATCGCGTTTACCGCAGCCCGCAAAGCTGGCAAAGCAGATTCTTCACCCGTATCGATATGCCACAGTTTAATAATCTTATCTGCACCGCCACTAGCGATAATTTGACCGTCAGGGCTAATAGCCACCGCATTCACCCCTAATTTGTATCCTTCCAGTTTGTGGATTTCTGCACCCGTGCCGAGATCCCATAGTCTCACGGTTTTATCCGCGCTGCCACTCACTAGCATCTGACAATCAGAGCTAAACGCAACGCTATTTACAGCCGAACTATGACCGATAAAAGTAGAGATTTCTTCAGCCGTGCTGAGGTTCCAGAGTTTGATTGTCTTATCGGCGCTACCACTGGCAAGAACTTGACTGTCAGGACTAAACGCAACGGCATTAATCGCCGATTTATGTCCGTTAAAGGTATTGACAACTTGCCCAGTATTGAGTTGCCACAATTTGATGGTTTTATCAGCGCTACCGCTAGCAAGAACTTGACCGTCAGGACTAAACGCAACTGTACGTACCAAATCTGAATGTCCGGTTAATGTCAGAATTGTTGGATTTAAACCAAGCTCCCATAAGCTTTTACCAGTATCGGGTAGTGCTGGAATCGCAGGACTTGCAGAAATGACAGCAGATATAGGTTCGGGGATTGGAGCGATCGCTGCTGCTTCTGGTTGGGCGATCGCCGCAGGTTGTTCCACCGCATCAGTCTGTGGTGCTGGCTTGGCTGGCTCGATTTCAGGAGCGGGTGGCTGTACTACTTCAGGTTGCGGTGGTTCTGGTGTAGCAACGATTGGTTCAGGCTCAACTGCTGATTCTGCTACAGGGACAACTGCATTTGCATGAGCTTCCGTTATCGGTTTTTGGGCGCTCGTCGGAGCTTTAACGAGTACAGTCGCAGGCAAAGCTTGGCATTCAAACAGAAACTCTGCACCTTCCCAACTAAGGGTAATGCGATCGCCCGATTTTAACCTCCGCCATTCTTCGCCAATTTGCTTACCGTTAATATACGTGCCGTTGGTCGAGCTGAGGTTACAAACTTCCCAAACAGGCTCGGAACTTTTTTGCCAGCGTAACTTGGCGTGATAGCGCGAAACCGTCGTGTAACGCTTAGGATCGAGAGCAATTTGACAATCAGGCGATCGCCCAATGACAATTTCTTCATTGGGAGAGAGAAAATAACGCGGTTGTTCTCGCGCTCCCGCTGGCTCGGAAGATTCGCAAAGCGTCAGTGTAGCAGAAGATTGCATTGTCAGTTATCAGTTATCAGTTCTCTGCGAGCGGTTATCAGTGTAGAGATACGACCTCTTACCTGTTATACAAACACCAATCGGTCTTGCATTCAAGAGAAGCGATCGCCCCAAACTTGCGATCTCTTAGTAGAACAATATACTAAATCGATCGCGTAATTCTACGTGGGATTGGTTGTCAGTTGTTAGTTGTTGGTTGACTGATAACTGGTCACTGATAACTGATAACCGACAACTAAAGTTTATTGACTTGGATAGGGAACGAACTCATTTTTTGACAGGTACGATCAATTGCCGTACAATACTCAGTATAGTTGAACATAATTAGACATATTTGGACGTATTTGGACACAATTATTATGCATAACACGGCAAATAAAAGCCGTAAGCCTACAAGAGAACGTGCTAAGGGTGAACGGTTAGAGGCTCGCGTTACTAAAGAGCAAAAAGAGTTGTTTCAGCGAGCTGCCGATCTCCAAGGACGTTCGCTGACAGATTTTGTGATTAGCAGTGTAGCTGAGGCAGCAAAACAGGCGATTCAGGAACAGGAGCTGATGATTTTAAGCGCGCGCGATCGAGCAGTTTTTGTTGAAGCACTGCTTAATCCCCCAGAGCCAAGCAATAAACTACGAGCTGCCGCTAGACGTTATCAGCAAAAAATGGAATTGTAGGTGAAATCGCTCAATGGATTTTGATTATTTAATAGAGCCGCTGGGTTCAGAGCATAACCGAGCGGTTTTTTGTTGCGGCGTTGAAAAACTAGATCGTTATCTTCAGAAGCAGGCAGGACAAGATGCTCGTAATTATGTTGCTATTCCTTACGTCTTGTTTGACAAAACCTCTAATGTCGTTATTGGGTATTACACGTTGAGCGGAACGAGTATTATTGCAGGAGAACTACCAGCCCAGATAGTTAAAAAGCTGCCGAGATCTCCAAGTTTACCAGCAACTTTGCTCGGACGATTAGCAGTTGATGAAAATTACCGAGGCAAGGGATTAGGCGAAGAGTTATTGATGGATGCCTTGTACCGCAGTCAGTCACATGCAAATAGTGTCGCTTCAATGGCTGTAGTGGTTGATGCCAAAGATGAAAAGGCTCGTTCTTTTTACGAATATTATGACTTTATTCCGTTTCCAGATCGTCCAAATCGACTATTTTTGCCTATGACTACGATAGTCAAGATGTTTAACTATTCAACTTAAAGCTTGACTTGCCTTTTTGGATCGCAGCTACGTCACTTCAGGCGATCGCTCATTCGAGGCGATCGGTTTCCAGCGGAGATTGAGTCGGTGTATCGATCGCGAATTTTGCTAAGCGCCTCCTGAATTCATCGAACGCGACATAATGAATAAAGATGGGGCAAGAGTGTAAGTCATACTTCTTGCCCTAGCAGATTGTAAGATAAGACTTTCAAGATTTAAATCAGCAGCGCTATGCAATCAGCAGTAGGTTCTGACCAATCTCCCGCAATGGATGCACCGAAACAGGGGCTACCAGTCACTATCATTACAGGCTTTCTCGGTAGCGGTAAAACAACTCTGCTCAATCACATCCTGACTAACCAGCAAGGTCTCAAAACAGCCGTTTTAGTGAATGAATTCGGCGAAATTGGGATTGATAACGAGTTGATCGTCACCACAGGTGATGACATGGTGGAGTTGAGTAACGGCTGTATCTGCTGCACGATTAATAATGATTTGGTAGAAGCCGTTTACAAAGTGTTGGAACGTCCAGAAAAAGTTGATTATCTCGTCGTAGAAACAACAGGAGTTGCCGATCCTCTCCCTGTGGCGCTGACTTTTCTAGGCACGGAGTTACGCGACATGACACGCCTAGATTCAATCATCACGGTCGTAGATGCGGCAAATTACAGTTTGGATCTGTTTAACTCTCAAGCAGCTTACAGTCAAATTGCCTATGGGGATGTCATCATTCTTAACAAGGCGGATTTAGTCGAGGAAGCAGATCTCGATCTTTTAGAAGTCAAGATTCGGGATATTAAAGATGGGGCAAGAATTTTGCGGACAACGCGATCGCAAGTTCCTCTCCCATTGATTCTTAGCGTCGGTCTGTTCGAGTCGGATAAGTATTTCGATACTCCCGCTGGTCACGACCATCACGACCATCACGACCATCACGACCATCACGACCATTCAGACTGCGACCACGACCATCACGACCATCACGACCATCACGACCATCACCATCATCACTCCGATCACTTAGAGAACGATGGTTTTACCTCAATATCTTTCCAAAGCGATAAGCCACTGGCAATTAGAAAGTTTCAGTATTTTCTAGACAACCAACTTCCTGAAAATATCTTCCGCGCCAAGGGGATTATGTGGTTTGAGGAAAGTCCAAAACGCCATATTTTTCACCTCTGTGGTAAGCGCTTTACTCTAGAAGACGAGGAATGGAACGGCAAACCCAAAAAGAATCAACTGGTACTGATCGGACAAAATCTAGATCGAGAGGCTTTGCTTCAACAACTACAAAACTGCATTTGTCTGCCTTCTACCAGTCGTGGTAAAGGGTTTAGCAAAGGATGAAAATATGGCGCAAAGATGCAGAGCTGATTTAGCGCCTTTGCGGGAAATACTTGGCATTACATTCGTAGGGGGGCACAGTTAGCTGTGCCCCCCTACACATTGTGTACCCTACGTAACTGAAAACAGCGATTTGTGTTAGGAGATATTGCGATCGCATCTCCACAAATGTAAAAAAATGTATTTCTAGCTACAGACGTATTTATTTATCCGCCGAGTTATTATAAAATCGTATCAATAAATACAGTTTTACTTATAACCGTGTCACAAATCGATTGGGAAGAAGCTTTTGAATATTTGCCAGGACTCGTAGTTGAGCTGAAGTCTCGTCCCGGCGTAATTGATACGATCGCGGCTTACGATCTAACTATGGTTCCCCCCATTTGGTTAGAGAAAGATCCGCGCCCCCGCTATCCCCACGAATTGCAGATTGTCTCGCGGGAAAGAGTACAGGCGTGTCAACTGGTAGAGACAGTTAACAGTTAATAGTGGTGCGTGGTGCGGGAAAATACTACCGATCGGCGATCGATGAGCAATGCCCATGAACGGCTATTTTATTAACTAGTTAACAGTAGAGAGCTTACTCTAATCGATCAGGTGAAATTCTTTGAGTGCGGGTAGAAAATTTCGGTTTTCGTGGCTCGAACGGCTGAGTTTAATTAATGCAAATCTTTCTACGGGTGGTAAATTTGCCCATTGCTCTGAACTAAGCGTCACGCCAAACTCGCCAGCTTTCTCCCCAATGCTAGCAGGAACAGTTGCTGCATTCATCCAATCGGGATTCTCTTCTACTGGCAGTTCGCTAGCCGATTTACCAGTATATTGAAAAACTAAGTCTTGCAACCACTGACGATATGCTTGAATTTCTGCTGGCGTATTACAGGGGCGATCGATTAGTGCTTGTCGATCTTCCTGACTGAATTGGTTCCATTCAGGTAATTTCAGTTTAATTCCACAAGTATCTAACTTGTAACGTACCTGCATGGGAATACAGCGCAGGGAGTCTACAAAGTCAGCTTCAAATTGAAAAAATCGTGTCATATCATGATTCGCGATGCGAGAACGGCATTGGATATAAAGCATCGCCCATACTTCCAGCGTAAAACATCAGCAACCCATCTCCGACAACCTGCAATCGCGAATGCAAAATTCGGGATTAGGTTGCTAACCGCTGCCGAGTTGGTCACTGGTCACTGGTCACTGGTCACTGGTCACTGGTCACTGATAACTGTTAATGTTGTGTTTTTTCTTGTAGTACAGAAAGCATTTGTTTTCTGACTGCATTCGCCCAAAGATCGAAGTTAAAATCTTTGCTATCGGCGATCGCGTTATTTGTCACGGGTTGAGTTTTTTGAAGTTGTGCTTTTTTATCCATTGTGCCTCTGAGTAATAGATTGAGAAATTTTGTGGTTAGTAATATCTATACAAAATTAGTCATAAATAATAAACAGTTATGATGTGGAAAATGCATCAAACTGATTAGCTTTTAGAATATACAGGAAAGTACTACCTATACTCAAGCATGAATTTGTACTTAACTTGAGCAAAAAGAATTGACAGTTTGACTAAATTACCTGAAAAGCTCAAGTATAGGCAATCAAGCGACCGCAGATAACGATCCCCGTCCATGCGAGTAAGGAGATCGTGGCGATCGCTTTTACAAAAATTAATTGATAGCAAATTCTTCCGCTGAAGCCTGCGGGAGTATGCTTTTGCATGGCGACGCGAAGATGCATCACCCATAGTGGAAGCATTTAGTCAAGTGGTTGAAGAAGTTAATTGTTGAATGATAGTTGGTAGTTGGTAAGTCGCAAGTCGCTACTCCCTACTCCCTGACAACTGAGCTAGCTCATAGATAACTCAAAGCTATTTTGTCACAGTAAAGGTAGCCAAGAATTAACTTAGAGGTCAAATGTATGACCCACGCTACCCTTAACTACGAAACTGCCCCAGGACATGAAGTTTTAGCAGCAGCAGGCAAAAAATATCTCCGTCCAGGCGGACGTTTAGCGACAGAGCAACTATTTCAATGGGCGAATTTTCAACCAGGGGAAACGGTTTTAGAATTAGCAGCGAGTTTCGGTTTAAGCGCGATCGCAATTGCTCAGCGCTATGGCGTGCGGGTTGTGGGAATTGAGAAAAATCCCGATTCTGTGGTTCGCGCTCGTGCTAATGTTGCCGCAGCAGGTTTGAGCGATCGAGTTGAAATTATTGAAGGCGATATCTTTCATCTCGATCGCTTGACAGAAAAGTTTGATTATGTATTGGCAGAAGCGATCCTGACCATGCAATCTCCGCCAGGAAAAGCGAAAATCTTAGCAGGAATTCGCGATCGCCTCAAGCCTGGTGGTAAGTTTTTATCTCACGAACTTTTAGCACAAAATCGAGAAGAAGAGATTCACCGCGCTTTAGCACAAGCGATCCGAGTCAATTCTACGCCTTTATCAGAGTCTAATTGGATTGCAGCTTGTGAAGCGGCTGGATTAACAGTACAGCAACATCAAACCGGAGAAATGGGATTGCTCAAACCGCAGCAAATGCTTGCAGACGAAGGTATTTTTAACACAATTCACATTTGGTGGAATATACTGACGCGATCGCAAATTCGGCAACGAGTTTTAACAATGCGCCAAGTTTTCCAAAAGTATCGGCAGGACTTAGGTTACATTATTTTGTCTGCTGTTCGCTCTTAAGCTCACACCTATCAACAATAGCTCTGAGCATTTTGACTTTTAACTTTTAACTTTTAACTTTTAACCGAGGAATTCATGAGTACCACCCTATTACCCTTACGATCTTCATCCACGCAGTTACGGGCAAATATTGAATATCCCCAAGCTGGGGTATTGAGTAAAGTGCTGGTTAAAGATAGTTGCTGTCAATACACTCTGTTTTGTCTCGCGGCTGGAACTGAAATTTCCGAACATACATCTACTCGCAACGCTACCGTCAACGTGTTGGATGGCAAGGGAATTCTCACCCTAGAAGGACAAGACATTGTTCTAGAACCAGGAGTATTCATCTTCATGCCTGCAAATGCTCCTCACGCTTTAAAAGCCCAGGAAAACTTAGCTTTTTTACTAACCTTGTCAGAGAAAAACGGGTAGCGCAGCATAGCGAAAATAAATCACCGATCAGTCAAATAAACCACTACATAAGTTATAGCGTCAAAAGCTCATAGCACCAGATTGATGACGCTGTAACTTTTGTACGGGCGGGTTTTGGCAAACGATCTTCGTTCATGATGAGGGATTCTCGCCAAACCCGCCCCTACGAACTTTTAACTTCGCGTGCTATTTACTTTTCAAGGGAATTGATACAGGATACTTTTCTGGTTTGAAGGCTGGTGTGGGGGAGTGGGAGGCGAAATAGATACCTACGAGTAAAGTCGCTAAAGCGATCGCGCCAATTCCTAAATCGATTAAGGAAGTCGATCTTTTGGCTGAAATTGCAGCTGTAGCTTTGCTAATTGTATTTGGTATTTGTAATTGCGGGCGATCGCCCCAGCTATAAGAAACAGTCTCTTCTTCACCCAGTAAAGAGTGCGAATCTTGCGCTACTGTGGGTATCTGAACCTGAGTACCATGTAATTCGTGAAAACCATAATGCAGCACGGGTTGATACCGATTTGCTAGAGGTTCTAGGGCTGCTAAGACTTCTGTTGCAGATTGGTAGCGATCTTTAAAGCCGTAGCGCACCATGTTATCTATAATTTGCGCTAGTTCGGGGCTGATTTTACGATAGTGTCGCCATAGAATTTCACAGGTATCTGGATCGGTATCTAGCTGAGTCGGATGGATGCCTGTCAAACCTTGAATTGCCACCATTCCCAAAGCATAGATATCGCTGTTAGGACGAGGCTTGCCTCGTTCTTGTTCTGTAGGCATGTAGCCAGGAGTGCCGATTGTAATTGTTGCTGGTAAGCCAATGGAAAACGTATTGATCTTCTGCCCTTGCAGCGTCACAACCTGCGTCCATGCTTGTTTGACCGAACCAAAATCAATTAGCACCAGACGGCGATCGTGCTTGCGCCTGAGCAAGTTATTTGGCTTGATATCGCGATGAATTAAGCCGTGCGAGTGAATAAACTCTAAGATTTGCAGTACTTCTTGCAACATGTAAAACACTTGGCTTTCACTCCAAGGCTTACCTGGTTGTAGTTCTGCACTTAAGGTATGCCCTTGTACGAATTCTTGAATGAGATAAAATTCTTGGTTTTCCTCAAAGTGGTCTAGCAGCCGAGGAATTTGATTGTGACATCCTAATTTTTCTAAAGCTTGGGCTTCACCTGTAAACAACCATCTCAACGTTTGTAGGGCATTAGGAGAACTATTGGCAGGTTTGAGATGCTTGACTACGCATGTAGGGCGATTGGAAATATGGGTGTCTTGAGCGAGGTAGGTCTGACAAAAACCCCCTGCACTCAGAACTTGCATGACTTGATAACGTCCCTCTAGTAACTTGCCTAACATTGTAGTTGACCGAAAGTTTTTGACCCAAATTTCTCGATCCAAATTTTTATGGACGGCAGCCCACTATTGGTTGCTCAATCGATCGCATTCGTACAATTTGTAAAGTTAACTCGATCTATTTCTAATAATCTGTTATCCAGTTATAGTTGTCTGTATATGCTGCACGGTTTCATTTAGCTTGGTTGGTGGACTGTAACGAGACTCATTCAAGTTTTACACTATCTTCATAGATTATAGAGCAGGGTTGCAGGCAATAAGAGCGATTGAAATCGCAATTCCTGCGTTATGCTCTGTTTGCTGCAATTTCTTGCAGGAATTTGAACATTTCCTTAACTGAGCATCGATTGCTCCCTTGCTAGGCAGAATAAGGCTTGTGACTTTGCCATGAGATCTCATAGAGCGACTGTAGCTAGAAAATGACAGTAATTTATAAGAATAGCTTATGTAACTTTGTGTTACCTTGACCTACCTATTGATATAGTTGCTGTTTTGAAGGGGAAGAATACAGCTAGATTCATGAAATCGCATGTCAATTGAACAATTAGTAGGATAAATTTCAAATGCCGCATTCAGCAAATTTGATTGGAGGTGTTTCTATTGGGGAGATGAAACTGCCTCAACCTTTAGCGAATTTGTCAGCAGATTATAACCAACTAAAACTCAATGTTTTTTTGTTGGCTGACTATAAATTTTACCCACAGCAAATTGTTTCTTTAGAAAAAACGTGGGGTGGAGTTAGAATTAGACACACCGTTGCTGAATATCCTGCCAATATTGTTTTTTTGACTCAAAGTACTCAGAGCTTTTTTGATTGCATTAAACAAGCTGGTTTTCTACCAGCAGCGCGTGTTGAGGAATTTCCTCGTCGAAACGGTAGTCCTATTTACTGGCAAGTTGTCGTTTCAGCGCTTGTGTTATGGAATATTTTTTTATTAGTTTGTGCTAATTATTCCTATCTAAATTTATCAGTTTCTACTTTAAGTTTACCCTTTTGGTTTGTTTTGTTCGTGTCTATTTCAGTACAGCGATCGCGCTTCGTACAAAGTTTCTTTCTCAAACCAAATCGCCATATAGAAGAAGTTGCCCCCGTGTTTAGATTTCTTGCCTTAGTATCTAGCCTGTTTGCAGTTTTATTCGTTGTTCGAGGTTTAATTTAGTAGAACTGCCAGATTTAGATTTTAGATTTGGATTCGATCGCTATGGCAAAATAGCAGAAGGTAGAGTGCGGCAATCGGGCATCTAACACAGCTCGTAACGTTTGCTGCATTCCTAGCCCCCAAGCTGCGATCGCCACATCGCAACAAAATCTATAGTTTTAGTCAATTGTGAGAGCAAAAGACTATAAAATCATTTTTAATGATTAAATCTACATTTATCAAAATTCAAAATGGATGTGAATCCACAAGAAGTCAAACAATAAGTCGTAAATCGTAAGTCGTAAGTCATAAACCACTTACTGATGACAAATGACAAATGACTAATGACAAATAAATCATTGAGGTGATAAACGATGGATTTTCAAGATTTTCTCAAACGGCAATATACTCAAGTTACAGTTGGAGAATTCAAACCGGGCAAGTTTGAAGAAGCAAGAAGAATTTACGAACAGGCAGTTTCAACTTATAGACATGGGTTTAAAGGTGCATATCTCCTGCAAGAACCAGGTACAGATCGAGGCGTTTCTGTGATTTTCTGGGAAAGTGTAGATGAGATGGAAGCTAATGAGCATGAGGAAAACTACAGGAGCATACTAAAAAAGATGTCCCCTTTATTCGATCGCGCTCCTACAACTACTCTTTATGAAGTGGTTTGTCAAATTCAACCCCAGGCAGCGGAAGAGAGCTGAGAGGGGAAGAGAGAGTCGCGGAGCTGAGGAAGCTGAGGGAGCTGAGGAAGCTGAGGAAACTGAGGAGGCTGAGGGAGAAAGAAATTTAAAATCTCCACACCCCACACCCCACACCCTACACCCTACACCCTACACCCCACACCCCACACCCTACACCCCACACCCCACACCCCATTCTTCACTGGTCACTGATAACTGATAACTATCAACAAGAACGCTATCTTTTCTTTCCTAAAGCAATCATAGTTGAACCGTTGGGGAAGTTTTTGAATAAATACCAATCTAACATGCCAAAACCAACGCAAGCTTGAGGTATGCGCTTAAACAGCCTACCTTTAGGGGCAAGGGTTTCAAATAAATGGGCGCGATGGTAGATTTTATAAATATCTATCCCGACATCAGAGCATAGAGATTTCAGGTGGCGATCGCAAAGTCGGCGTAGATGTCCTGGTTCATCGGTTTTAAATCTGCCATAACCATCAAATGATGGCTGCAAGCCTCCCGTCAAGCGATTTTGCCACCATTCAAAAGAAAATTTATTAGCGCAAGGCGTGGATAATATTGTCATTCCTTGCGGTTTGAGCAATCGACCGATCTCTCTTATAGACTGAGCAACATCACCTACATGTTCTAGAACTTCTATGGAGATGATGAGATCGAAAGAATTGTCAGGTAAATTAACTGTTTCATCACTCATGGGAGTATATTGAGCTGATGAATATAGATTTTTAGCAATTGTTAATGCTTCGTCTGATATATCACAGCCGTGGAGAGCAGATGTAGGAAAGAAATCTTTTAACAAATTGAGATATCGTCCTTCGCCACAACCATAATCTAAAATCGATGCTGGATTGAAACCGCTCGATTTTATTTGCTTCAATATATCTTGCATTGCATAAAATCTACAGGACTCAAATAATCCTGAAAAGTCCTGCATATAACCTGCTTGAAACCGAGAATTGTAAAACTGTTTTTGATCTTGGAGTGCCTCGTAGGAATAGGATTGTTCGTTCATGTTTTGGTAGAGATAAGGAATAAGGAGAGAAGTCGTAAGTCGTAAGCCGTAAGTCGTAAGTCAAAAACCTCTTGCCTCTCGCCTCCTTCCACACACCACGCTCTCGCCCCTCGCTTTAAGTTTATATACGATCGCCAGAAATGGTGCTACTACGGTTCACAAATTATTCACATTTTTCTTTTAACTTCAGATTTAAAGTCAGACAACTTAGCCGGAGATCGATCGCCGATCGCTGGTCAACGGTAAACTGTCAACGCACTGTCAACCACTCTGTGTTGTCTTGTCTGCCGATGGGTGAGTGAAGTGGAAGGCAGCCATTATGTGTATATCTAATAGTACCTGTAAGCCACATGTTGAATTAGCTGTAGATGTGTTTAAAACTCAGACACCTACGCTAATTAGCTCGCTTAAAGACTTTTTTACCGCTTTACCTAGCCCTAAATGTGTCGAGGAGATCTTAGCTACGGCACTTTATCAGCTTGCCGATACCGATCCCGATGCTTGTCGTTGGCTTTTACGTCATCCTCAATATCTCGAACCCGAACTAGATTTGGTAGAGTGGGCAACCCAGTTTGCCCTGAAGAAACTCCAAGCACAAGGGTTTGTACGGGAGCAAGATTTTCAGTTCGAGCCGAATGGTAAGTTACATGCCTGCGATCGCGCTAAAGTAAAGCTGAGTGCGGGTAACTCTACTGCTGAAAAGTTGATTTTAGAAGAGATTTTACAAGTAGGTAATTGAATATTTTATAGAGACTTACATATAACGTCCCTAGAATTCTACCACCCACAATCAAGGAATCATCCATGAGCTTAGACACTGTTTCTCAGCCTACATCAGTCGTAGAATCCAATCTGCAACAAACTGGTGAATATGACTTCGATCGCTTCAAAGAGTCAGTCATGGACACATATGCCCGTTTCCCGATTGCCTTAGAACGGGGTGCGGGTTGTCGGGTCTGGGACAGCACAGGAAAAGAATATCTCGATTTGGTCGCCGGAATTGCAACATGTACCCTGGGACACGCACACCCAGCGATGGTGGAAACAGTGACGCGCCAAATTCAGACGCTACACCACGTCTCCAACCTGTTTTACATCCCCGTGCAAGGGCAACTAGCACAATGGCTAGTTCAGCATTCATGTGCCGAGAAAGTCTTTTTGTGCAATTCTGGAGCGGAGGCTAACGAAGCGGCAATTAAACTGGCGCGCAAATACGCCCACACCGTACAGAAGATCGAGCATCCAGTCATGCTCACGGCCAACGCCAGCTTCCACGGCAGAACCCTAGCCACGATCACCGCTACCGGACAACCGAAATATCAGAAAAACTTTGCCCCCTTAGTCCCAGGGTTCCATTACGTCCCCTATAACGAGATTCAGGCGATCGAAGCCGCCATCTCAGAACTAGATGAAGGCGATCGGGCAGTGAGTGCAATTCTGCTCGAACCGCTGCAAGGAGAAGGCGGGGTGCGCCCCGGAGAAGTGGCATACTTCCAAGCAATTCGGCGGATTTGTGACGAAACCGGAATTTTACTAATTCTGGACGAAGTGCAAGCGGGAATGGGACGAACTGGGAAATTGTGGGGCTACGAGAATTTAGGCATCGAACCAGATATTTTCACTTCTGCCAAGGGTTTAGGTGGTGGTATCCCCATCGGCGCGATGATGTGCAAGCAGCATTGCGATGTGTTTGCACCAGGAGATCACGCCAGTACGTTTGGGGGCAATCCATTTGCCTGTGCAGTCGCCTTGACGGTGTGCCAAACAATTGAACGGGAGAATTTGTTAGAAAACGTGCAAGCACGCGGCGAACAGCTCAGAACGGGCTTGCGGGCGCTGGCAGCCAAATATCCCGCCCTCATCACTGACGTGCGCGGTTGGGGTTTAATTCATGGGATGGAGTTAGCTGCCGACAGCGAAATTACCGCAGCGGATGTAGTTAAAGCGGCGATCGCCGAAGGTTTATTACTCGTGCCAGCCGGAGCAAAAGTGCTGCGCTTCGTACCACCCTTGATTGTGACAGCCGCAGAAGTGGACGCAGCCTTACAAATTGTCGAACGAGCGATCGCTACTGTAAACGTATAGCAGCGGTTGCCAGACAGCAAAAAAAAGCAAAATTTTTGCTTGACTACAACACAAAAGGGTGGTCTACTGTTTCGAGAGAGTAGGCGAAAAGAAGGCTAAGAAAGGAAAACAATTCGCACTGCGATGAATTTTGGATTTCTCCTGAAGCCCATCTGCTCCCTGCTCCCTGCTCCCTGCTCCCTCTCAGGAGACGATGACCATGACTGCCTTCATTCCTTTCGATAACACGGTTGAATTCCTCACTGCTATCTATTTTGGTTCTGTGTTTGCGATTATGGCTGTTTCTCAGTTTTGTTTAGCAGCGATTGAAACTGTTGAGGAATCGAGTAAGTAAAAAGTTATTGCCTCGAAAACTTGTTATCTAAAAAAATTAGTATTTTAGTTCATCCCACTTCGCACGACTTGGGCTACTAAGCAAAGTTTATTCCATTCGCTAGTAATTTGATTTAACTTGCGGTTGAGAGTGTAGGCGATCGCATCTAAATTTTTGCCAGACTTTCTTAACTCTACAACTTGGCGCTGCCTTGGGGTTAGTTGCTCCCAAAATTCCTGCCATTGCTTAGGTGTCAAGCCGAAACTGTGTTCTTCTAAACTCGTGCCCAGCCAATGACTCACTAGTTCTGGATGATGTTTTAATCCAAATACTTTCACGGCATGGTAGACAATTTTTTCTCGCAGTCGATAGACTTCTTTGACTGATAAATTTAACTGTTGGGCGATCGCTTCTTGAGACCTACCTTGTAAGTATAGTTCTAACCATTGCGCGGCAGTTTCTCCCAAATTGTTAGTTAAATAGTTGCTAAATTTCGATTGCACGAGATGTCTTGCTGCGTACTGGTCTGCTTGGGTTTGGCTGTCTTGATACACGCTGACCGATCGCACGTCGATCGCGCTCCAAGTGCGATCGCCATCATCAGAAAGGAATTCGTCAGACAATAGTTTGAGAATTCTGCGTTCTGGAACTTGTGTGACTCCTCCCATCTGCGTCCGGCGAAGAAAATTGACAAAGCGATGCACGATTAAAGGTCGATTGTGAATCGGGCGCAAACAATATTCTTCTACAGTAGTTAATAGCAAGGCAGTTCGCAGCCTCATATCGTCAGTACACGCCGCAATCCAAGCTGTTTGTTGTTGCAAATAGCGATCGCGCTGCAACAAATCTTGGATAATTTCTTGCAAAACGTCAACGACTGCCCGACGGCGATCGCCACCCAAAGCAACGAGGGCGTGAATTTTATTTCGCAGTAGTACTAAACTGCACAAACGTATTGTCAAGCGGTGATATGCCTGCTGAGGTGAAACCCCTAAATAACGCTGTTTGAGGATGCGAAAGCGGTATTCCATAGCTTGCTGTGCTATAGATAACTGAAGAGAATTGCACGTTTGATAGCGTTCTGTATCTTCACCAATCAGCCAACGGACTATGCTTTCTCGGGCAGTATCGCTTTGCGCCGGACATTCTTGAGTGAGACGCAAACGCCATTCTTGGGAAATTTCCGTCGCTGTCGCTAGATGGCGATCGCGCTCCGCCACGTTTACTTGTATAGTTTGCATATCACCCTGCCGTGTGTTGAACTATCTTCTTAAATAGCGAGCGATTGGAAAATTTATGCAGGGGTTGGAGTCGTATACATGCGAACAAAACGTATTTTGCGAAATACTATCCTTGGCTTATCCAAAAGCGGCGTTTCTACTGCTCGTTTATTAGACAAAGAAAAATCTCACCTTAGCAGGGTTGACATTGCCCCCCTACACTTGGATTTTTTCTAAGGAATAAACTTCTTTAAGATCTCATAAGTATCTTCAATTATTCCCAGAGCTGCATTTAAACCTACATTAGTAGCTTCTACGCCCTCAGTCATGGTATCTTTAGCAGTCTCAGCTGTATTACCACTTTTATCAACAAAGCCGCTCAGTTTATCCATCATTTTTTCGAGATCTTTTGCCGTATCCATCAGCCGATCGAAGACTTCTTCTTGAGTTTCTTTATATTTAGAGATGGCATCTTCAGTTGTATCTGATGTCGATTCTTGCAAATCTTTGGTTTTCTCAGTTAGTTGCTCTATTACATCCTCAACCTGAGTTGCAAATTCGCTAACTAATTCGGCAATTGCTGGAGCAGATTCATCTTTAATGTGCGATTCAAACTCTGAAGCTCGTTCTTCTAAATCGGATTGGTGACTCTCTAGCCGATCGGATACATCATTTTGGAGAAAATCTTCCTGCTCTGAAAACTGTTCCTCTAACTCTGTGGCAACTTCCTCTAGTTTTTCTTGAAGAGATTTAAAAACTTCTTCTACTGCCTCTAAAGTCGATTCTAGCTCGGATTTAGTCGAGTCTAAGTCTTCACCAAACGAACTGATTTCTGTTTTGGTAGCTTCGTTTTCTTCGTTAGTTTCATTCTGCCAAGTTTCTACATTTTCCTTGAGCTGAGTGACTTCTTGACTGAGCGATTCAGCTTCTTCACTCAAATCTTCCTTAGCGCTATTAATTCGTTCTAACAAAGATTGAGCGCGATCGCTTAATGTCTGCCAGTGACTATCCATTTGCTCGGAAACCTGAGCAATTTGTTCTCGCAAGCCTGTTAATTCTGACTGTGCTTGCTCGGCTTCACCTAATAATTCTGTCAGTTTAGTTACTGTTTCTGTTGCAGTTGTTTCAAAATCAGCCACGATTTACCTCGATTATAGTTCTAATATAGTTTCACTTAATTGCTTTAGCCAAAATCTATTCCCACGCTTTCGGCTACATCTTTCACAGCTTCAACTCCATCTTTAAGCGGATCGATAAATTCATCAAGCTGGTCGAATAATGGCTCTAATGCTTTACGAGCAATAGAAGCATCTTCGCTAGAACCCGAAATTTTCTGACTCATCTCTTCTACGGAATCTGTCACGTTTTTAACGGCTTCTGTAATTAATTCTTTCAGTTCTGCTTGAATTTTTTCTTGAGCTTGATTTAACAGCTCGTCCGTTTCGCCTTTGACGGTTTGCGTACTTAATTTATTTAAATTGGTAGTAAATTCTTGATGTAAGTCAAGAAAAGTATCTGCCATAGCTTGAATCTTTTCACCAACTTCTCCTTGTGACTTCTCCATATCTTCAGTAAATTGCTCGATCTGTTCGCTAAGAGCAGATTTTAATTCGTCTAGCTTTTCTTGGAAAGCTTCTACCTCTTTATTGGTTGCTTCTACAGCAGAAGTTAATTTGTCTTGACCGGATTGAATTTTTTCTTGAGCTTGTGTTAGCGTGCTTTGAGTTTCTTCACCCGTCCTTTCAGTTTTAGAACTACTTTCATCCAAATGTTCTTTGAGTTCTGAAATTTTGCCTTGAGTCGTTTCAATTTCGCTACTGAGTTGTCCTTGAGCTTCAGAGATAAATTCTGTTAAAGATTCAACTCCACTTTCAAGTTCGGCAATTTCACTTTCAAGTTGAGATTGATGCTCTGTAGCTTCCTCTTTTAATTCGGTTAGTGCAGTTTGAATTTGTTCGAGAATTTCTGCAATCTGCTCTTGCTTTTCTTCAATATTGCTAACCAGGCGATCGGCTTCTGCTTGGACTTCCGATGATAGTTGTACTAAACCATCTAGTTTTTCAGGAAATACACTCGCCATTTGAGATAACGATGTCAGGGTTTGTCCTAATTGCTCGTTCATATTTTAGACTTCCAATAGTTGAGACGCGATCGATGAGTTGAAAACAGCGTTAAAATATTTAGAATATATCGACACAATCCAAAACTGCTTTAATCGCTCCGGTAGCAACCTTGGCAGCAGCTAACGCTGGTAAGATAGGACTCAGCGCACCTGTTACAGACGAACCTGTTGTCATCATCATGATGTTTTCCGCTACTTCTTCAATCATTCCTTCTACAACTTCCTGAATCGCATTCTCAAAAGATTCTTGTAGCTCGTTCTTGAGGTTATCTTCTACGTGTTCGCTAGTATTTTCTAGAATTTCGGTCAATCGTTCTTTGAGTTCGTCAGCAAATTCAGTAACTTGTTCGTTAAAATCTCCAAAAGATTCGCTGAAATTATTTTCTAATTCCTCAAAACCAGAGGTGATTTTGTCTAACTGCTCTCCGGTGAGTTTATCGCTGTATTCGCTAAAAGCTTTTTCAAGATTAGAATTTTGAGTATCGCTAATTTCGTTTGCTACTTCTTCAAATTTTGATTCCAACTCACTTTGGAATGCTTCAATCTGTTCCTGAAGTTCTTCGATCGCCTCAGTTAAATCGTCAAATTTTTCCTGAGCTTCTGTTTGACCTTCGCCTACAGAGTTTTCAGTATTAGAAATTGTATCTTCTAAACTCTTAAATGCTTCTTTTAATTCTTCTAAGCTTGATTCTAGCTCTGATTTACTCTCGTTAATCTCTGATTCAAAATTAGCCTGAGCTGCTTCTACAGATTGAGCAACTTCATCTAATTTTCCTTCAATGTCTGTCATTGCTTGTTGCAAAGCATCGAGTTCGGCTCTCGTTTCTTCTTCATTACTGCTAAACTCTTCTAAAGCTGTCTGCAAAGATTCTGCTAAAGTTTCAATATTTGTACTAACGCTCTCGGCAGATTCATCTAAAGTTTCAGTTTCAGATTCTAGATCGGTACACACTTCTTCCATTTGCGTACAAGCAGTTTCGAGAATACCTAATAGTTCGTTCAGCTTCTCACTAGCTTCATCAACGTCACGCCCAAAATCTAGAACTTGTGCCATGCTGTATTATCCTTATTTTGAATTTAGCAAAAATAAAAGTTATCGATTAGCCTAAGATTTTATCAACCATGTCTAGTACTGGTTCGATTTTTTCGACAATATCAGTGACTTCACCAACCTTGTCCAAAATCTCACCTATTTTGCTGTCTAATGCATCGTTTACCTCATCTCCTGCATCTTGTAAATGCGATGTGGCTTCGGTGATTTTTTCGGCTGAACTCGTTAGTTCACCCATAACTTCTTCGACAAACTTTTGCGTCAGTGCTGATAATATGTCCTGAGAAGTTGAATCTAAGCTACTCTCAACTGCACTGATTTTGTCTTTTTTCTCGTTAGCTACGTCGGAGAAGTCATTTGTTAGTGATTCGAGCTGATTTTGTAGTTCTTCTGTCAAAGCTGCAAAGTCTTCTAAAACAGAGGATTTGCGATCGCCAAAACGACTTTCTGCATCCTCAACTTTGCCATGAAACTGCTCGATCTGCTCTTTTGCTTTTTCTAAATGCTTCTCTGCTTCTTGCTCGACTTCCTCCACGAGCTTCGATAGCTCCTCAAAACCCGATTTGGTTGTTTCGGTTTCCTGCTCCACTTCCGAAAGCATTTCTTCCTTCCGGTTCTTTAACTCTTCTAGTTGTTCGCCAATCTGCTCGATCTTTGCTTCTGTTTGAGATTGCAATTCGCCTACCTTTTGCTGTAAATCGCTGAAGCCCTGCTTAGCAGCTTCCATTTCGCTTTCTAAGTTTTGTTCGGCAGCTTCTAGTTCGTCACTGAGAGCATCAAACTTAGTAAATGCTTCCTCAGCGATGGAAGCGAGATTAGCTGCTAAATTGGTGGCAAATTCTAAAATTTGAGTGACTTGCTCGTTAGCTTGTTCTGCCGATTGAGTTAGCACTTGCGATCTTTGTTCGCACTGATCTAATAAGTCGTTAATGTTGTCTGCCATTTTTGCTCAAGCCTTGGGTTGACGTGAATTTTCGATCGAGCGATTTGTTTATGTAATTTTCAGCACTAAAATTTAACAGCGATCGCGATCGCTGTTCGCCAGTAGCAAATGTTGATAGGTGTGTCAGTAATAACGCTTTATAGCGATCCACATCTGTGACAGCAGATTCCGTAATTCAACAAAAAAACTCGTTGAGAGTTGCTGCGCCTTGAGTGAAATCTTGATACCCATACAAAAACTGTCGCATGAGTCTAAAAATTTTCTCTCAATGCGATCGTTCATTGCCTTACTGATTTATTCGGTTGTATCGGTTGTATTTGATTGTATTCAGTTATGATGTATACGATTTTCCTGACATTTATAAAACTCAGTAGATATACTGAAATTTAAGCTTCAAAATACTATTAAAATACGAAAATATTATAGATAGTACAGCCAGCAACAATAATTTAAGATTTGATTTCAGCATAGCCATAGCTCAGCTATGGCTCAATGAATAAATCAAAAATAAAAATTAAAAATTCGTAGAGGCGCACAGCCGTGCGCCTCTACGAATGTATTTCACCTGCATGGGAAACGTTATATCCTGAATGATATTAATTCTATTGGTATTGTTTATTAGTAATTATTGACTAGTCAATAACAGTCTCATTTGAGGAGTGAAATTCACGCCTGTGGTGGGCAATACCCACCCTACCGTAGAGTGCTTGCAACAAGAGCGCATTTCACAAATGACTAATGACAAATGACCAATGGCAAAAAAAAGGGGTTAACCCCTTCTAAATCTGGTTAACCCGCAAGCTTGGGAACGCGCAGAGAACTTATTTTTGCACGACCAATTTGACATTGGCATTTTGCAGACCGCGCTGCTTGACTTCTGCCAAAGTCTTATTTACTGCATACTTTTGGTTGATGGAGTTAATTAACTCGGTTTGGTTGTGCTTCTTAGCAACACCCCACAGGTCAGCGATTAGATCGAAAGAACCATCGCTGTTGCGAGACCAACCCAGATCGTATTCGCCTTCTAGAACTGCTACGATGTCAGAGCGAACGCGCTGACCGTTGTAACCACGGACATCAGCTTCGGTCTTAACATTAATTCCTAAGTCGCGCAGAGAAGTCTTGAGGATTTCTGCATCGGTGATTTTTGTACGCAGAGTGCTAAAGTGAGACATTTGGGATTCCTCCTGAAGGATAGTAACGATAAACGACAACGGTTTAGCTTAGTTAATGTCGCCGCAGTCTTGGGATGGGATATGCGGCTTAGGTAATCTGCTAGCTGGGCGGCTAGCCTTTCCCCCTGTGAACGTAGGAGAAAGCTTTTTAAAACTCCATGCGCTGATACTCAGCCACGGAGGATGCTGCTGGTCTAGCACGCTGTCTCGCCCATTCTCTCAGAGCCGTTACTTGCTCGGTCATTGTCCGAGAGAGGGGTAGCGTGGCTTTAATTGCAGCAATAATATCTAGTTGGGTAAACTCTCGATCTTGAGCAAAAGCATCGTACATCGCAGCGATTAAGGCTTGCTCGATCTCTGCACCAGAGAACCCATCGGCAATTTTTGCTAATTGATCGAGGTCGAAGCGGGACAGATCCCGTTTGCGCTTGAGCAGGTGAATGCTAAATATATCTTTGCGTTCTTCCGCGGTTGGCAGATCCACAAAGAAGATTTCGTCGAATCTCCCTTTACGTAAAAACTCCCCTGGTAATCTTTCCACGCGGTTAGCTGTTGCCATCACGAATACGGGAGAAGTTTTCTCTTGCATCCAGGTCAGGAAAGAGCCGAAGATGCGGCTAGACGTACCACCGTCAGAGTCAGCCGAGCCTGCCGTACCTGCAAAGGCTTTATCTAACTCGTCAATAAATAGGATTGTCGGCGAGATTGATTCTGCGGTTTTGAGGGCATTGCGTAGGTTAGCTTCAGAACGCCCTACCATCGAACCATCATATACTCGCCCCATGTCTAGCCTAAGTAGGGGCAGACCCCACAAGCGAGATGTCGTTTTGGCGATCAAAGATTTACCACACCCAGGAACCCCTAAAATCAGCATTCCCTTCGGCTGAGGCAGACCGTATTCTCTCGCTCTTTCTGTAAAAGCATTAGAACGTTGTTTGAGCCAGCGTTTCAGCTCTTCTAAACCACCAACGGCATCGATTGTGGCATCCTCTTCAATGTATTCTAAAATGCCGTTGCGCCGGATTAATTGCTTTTTCTCGGATAAGACGACTTCTACTTCATTTTCTGATAGCTGTCCCGCTGTTACCTGAGCCTTGCGGTAGACTTTTTCTGACTCATCTCGCGTTAAGCCCAAAGCTGCTTTTAATAATTTCTCTCTGGCATCTGTTGTCAGCCGCCGTCCGCGATTCTGCTCTAACTGCCGCTCTAATACTTGGTTCAATTCTGCCAAATCGGGGAGCGGGAAGTCTAGTACGACAACTTCTTTCTCTAATTCGATTGGAACCTGCTGCATCGGTGACATCAGAACGATCGTTTTCTGCGTGCCTTTAAAGCTGGCGATCGCATCTCGCAGCCATCTCGTCGTTACTGGTGCGTCAATAAAGGGGTGTAAATCCTTAAATATGAATATGCTCGGCTCTCGTTGGCGGATCACCCACTCGATCGCTGCTTCTGGAGATACGGTATTATGCTGCGTGACGTGGCGTGGCTGACCGTGTTCTACGATTCCGTGCGTCACCGTCCAGATGAATATTCGGCGCTGCGGTCTTAACTGGGCGATCGTTGCTATTGCTTGTTCAGCCCGCTCTTCCTCAGAGGTCACAAGGTATATCAGCGGGTATTGAGCTTGTATGAGAATATTTAGCTCTTCTTTCATTGCCTTTGACCTTACTTTTGACCCTAAAGATAGTACGGACAGCGCTTCGGATTCAGCTTTGATGAATCAGCTTCAATGAAATTAGTTTCAATGAAATTAGTGGCTGGCGAGGGCTAGTTGCCCTTCTTGTATTGCTGCTTCAGCCGCAACTCTTGCCGGCTTGGACTGCTCTATTACCCCCGGCTGATCCTTGAGGGATACTAGTTCGCCTTCGTTCAATGCCACCGTTGTTGCACATTCAGGACATGCATAAACTCTGTGCGTGTTGCCGTATGACTCTGCTTCGTCTATTAACTCTTGGTGAGATAAATAAAAAGCGAGCGCGCGGGCAGCGAGTTCTGACATTGGTTCCGAGTCGATCGCGGCTCTGATTTTGAGCCGCCGATGCAGTTCAGGCGTTAAATACAGCGTAACTTTTTGCTTAGCTTGCATATTTTTTTCAATCGTCTTACCCGGGTATGTATATCACGTTATCGGCTTACTCGCATAGTGTCAAGACAGCGTAGCGTTTTGACGGCATAAATGTAACATTTTTTAACAAAAATCCGAAAATTCAAATAGGAGGTAAGAGGCAAGAGGCAAGAGGCTTTGATTGGTTAGGCAATTGTACAGAAAATATACTCCTAATTTAGGACGCAAAAGGGGGACATAAACCTGGTAGATTTAGCGAATATCAGCGAGTAACACGCACAGACGATGAAAGTATTGGTTATTGGTGGCGATGGCTATTGCGGTTGGGCAACCGCGCTCTACTTATCCAATCGAGGTTACGAGGTTGGGATTCTAGACAGCATGGTACGGAGGCACTGGGATCTCGAACTTGGAGTAGATACCCTGACACCGATCGCAACGATTCAGCATCGGATTCAAAGGTGGCAAGACCTCACAGGCAAAAAGATCGATTTGTTTGTCGGCGATATTACCAACTACGAGTTTTTGAGCAAAACGCTGCACCAATTTGAACCGGAAGCGATCGTCCACTTTGGCGAACAGCGTTCCGCACCTTTTTCCATGATCGATCGCGAACACGCCGTACTGACGCAGGTGAATAATGTCGTTGGAACGCTGAATATTCTCTATGCCATGCGCGATAGTTTCCCCGACTGTCACTTGGTCAAGCTGGGGACAATGGGCGAATACGGCACGCCTAATATTGATATTGAAGAAGGGTACATTACAATCGAACACAACGGGCGCAAGGATACCTTACCCTATCCAAAGCAGCCAGGTAGTATGTACCACCTGAGCAAAGTCCACGACAGCCACAACATTCACTTTGCTTGTAAGATTTGGGGCTTACGCGCTACAGATTTGAACCAGGGTGTGGTTTATGGAGTCCTGACAGAGGAAACTGGCATGGACGAGATGTTGATCAATCGCCTCGACTACGATGGGGTGTTTGGTACGGCGCTGAACCGTTTCTGTATTCAAGCAGCGATCGGACATCCGCTGACAGTATATGGTAAGGGCGGGCAGACCCGTGGCTTTTTAGATATTCGGGATACGGTGCGCTGTGTCGAACTAGCGATCGCAAATCCTGCTAATCCTGGTGAATTCCGCGTCTTTAACCAATTTACCGAACTATTTAGCGTCGGCGACTTGGCTGTCATGGTGCAAAAAGCTGGCAACGCGCTGGGACTGAAAGTCGAAGTCAACAATCTCGATAATCCCAGAATTGAGCGGGAAGAACACTATTTCAATGCCAAAAATACGAGTTTACTGAGTCTCGGATTGCAACCGCATTTCCTCTCAGAAGCATTGCTTGATTCTCTGCTTAATTTTGCAGTCAAGTACCAAGATCGCGTCGATAAAAAACACATTCTACCCAAAGTGACTTGGAGAAGATAGTTACTGGTAGTTGGTAGTTGGTAGTTAGTTGGAGAATCCGCTTGTCCCTCATAATACGTAGTTGAGGGAGAGGGTCGTTGTAATGTCACTGGTGACGAAACTTTACCGATTGCAGATCGACCGATTGCCTAAGTCGGGAAATCATATTGTGGCGCAATATGATGACCGCTCCATTATGGTATACCAAGCTTATCGCTCAGCGATCGGTCGTTTTGCTGCCGAAGATGGCTATTTTGGCGGAGAATTTAAATTCGAGCAACTGTCTATCCCGTGAGAGATCCCAATATTGCGAAGAAGTTGGGATTATCGGAAAATACTTGCTGGTAACTTTCCCCAGCCTCAGCGCCCCTCAATAAGTATGAAAATTGCCTTATTTACAGAAACCTTCCTACCCAAGGTTGACGGTATTGTCACGCGGTTGCGTCACACGGTCGAACATTTACAACGTAACGGCGATCGCGTTTTAGTTGTTGCACCCGAAGGGGGGATTACAGAGTATCAAGGGGCGAAAGTTTACGGTGTTTCGGGTTTCCCTTTACCATTGTATCCAGAGTTAAAAATGGCATTACCACGCCCCGCGATCGGTCACGAACTGGAGAGATTCCAACCCGATATCGTCCATGTAGTCAACCCCGCAGTGTTAGGACTATCGGGGTTATTTTATGCGAAAGTGTTAAAAATTCCCTTAGTTGCCTCGTATCACACTCACTTACCGCAGTATTTACAGCATTACGGACTAGGAATGTTGGAAGGCTTGCTGTGGGAATTGCTCAAAACTGCTCACAATCAAGCAGAATTAAATTTGTGTACTTCAACGGCAATGGTAGAAGAGCTATCTAGCCACGGAATCCAACGAGTAGACTTGTGGCAGCGGGGAGTTGATACGGAGTTGTTTCATCCCGATTTAACTTGCGAACAAATGCGATCGCGGCTATCTCAAGGTCATCCCGATAGTCCCTTGTTACTCTACGTCGGTCGTCTGTCAGCGGAAAAAGAAATCGAACGGATTAAACCCGTATTAGAGGCAATTCCAGAGGCGCGCTTAGCTTTGGTAGGAGATGGACCTCATCGTTTAGCTTTAGAGAAACATTTTGCGGGAACGAATACTCACTTTGTCGGCTATCTCACGGGTAGAGACCTTGGTGCAGCGTTTGCTTCTGCTGATGCGTTTCTGTTTCCTTCGCGGACTGAGACGCTGGGACTAGTTTTACTTGAGGCAATGGCGGCTGGCTGTCCTGTAGTTGCAGCAAATTCAGGCGGAATTGTCGATATTGTCACGTCTGGAGTCAATGGTTATTTATTCGATCCTAAAGACGAACAAGGAGCGATCGCTGCAACTTTACATCTGTTAGAGCAAAAACAGGAGCGAGAAACCATTCGTCAAAATGCCCGTTTGGAGGCAGAACGCTGGGGATGGGCGGCGGCTACTCGTCAGTTACAGGGATATTATCAGATGGTAGAGTCAAAGCGTTTGGCAGAGAATGTTTTGGTAGGTTAATAAAAAATGTAGAGACAAAATGTAGAGACGTTACATGTAACGTCTCTACAAAAGAGAAATTTTTAACGCGGATGTAAACATCGTGCTATGACAATAGAACGTTAGCTATCTTTTTGCTCGTCGTCATTCTGAAATGGGTTTTCACCGATTCCCAACTCTTTTTTCGAGCGTTTGAGTTGTTTCCACAAGTCGCGAATTTTTTTGTATGCTTCATCCGGAGAAATTTTTCCGGCAGTTTCTAAGTTACAGATGTAACTGACATGCTGGGCGAATTCTTGGAGATTGGCGTTAAAGACTAAATTTTCAGGCTGTACTTTGCCATAGTAACGACTGCGAGGATGCAGAAAGTCAGAACTATTTACCATAATGACAAGAACTCTCCATAGAAATTTACATAACTCATTCTGTGTATCACGAAAACCGAGCGTCAACTACAGCAATATTACGGAAACTTGGTTTGCAGTTCTATTAATCTCTGGAGTTTTGACCGAATTAAGTTAAGGATTTAGTTGTGTGGCGATCGCTCGATGGAGCGCTGATTTATATTTTTTCACATTCAACCCGACTTTGCGATCTACCACAAGTTCAACGTTGGATCGCGATCGGCAATACTAGCGGGAGTGAAGCATTTGAAGTTTCAGATTTCGATCCCCCCTAACCCCCCTTAAAAAGAGGGGAACGAATGCCCTACTGCTAACCCAAATACTATTCCTCTTCTAAATCTAAATCTGGGAACGATTGTGGGGGGATTGCAGCGATAATCGCATCGAGTACTTTGGCGACAGGAATAATTTCCAAATCTACGTCAGGATAGGGTTGCCCTTTGGGTACAATTGCCCGCTTAAATCCTAGTTTAGCAGCTTCTTTCAGACGCAGTTCCATTTGAGAGACGGGGCGTACTTGTCCGCCTAACCCGACTTCTCCAATTAAAACAGTGCGCTGATCGACAATGCGATCGCGGAAAGAAGCGACTACGGCGATCGCGACTCCCAGATCTACAGCTGGTTCTTCCACGCTTAAGCCACCAGCAGAGGCGACATAGGCATCCAGTTTAGACAAAGGAATGCCAACTCGTTTTTCTAACACTGCCAAAATTTGCAGTAAACGGCTGTAGTCTATCCCCGTGGTAGAACGACGGGGTGAAGCATAGCTGGTGGGACTAACCAAGGCTTGTAACTCTACCACAATCGGGCGCGTGCCTTCGCAAGCAACCACTATCGCCGTTCCTGGTGAAGGATCGTCGCGGCTACCGAGAAATAATTCTGAAGGGTTGGCGACTTCCCGCAACCCGCGATCGATCATTTCAAAGATGCCAATTTCATGAGTAGCGCCAAAGCGATTCTTGACTGTGCGTAACAACCGATGGGAGGCGAAGCGATCGCCTTCAAAATAAAGTACTGTATCTACCAAATGTTCTAAAACTTTGGGACCCGCAATCGCACCTTCTTTGGTAACGTGTCCCACAATTAACATCGTAATATCTTCCCGTTTTGCGACTTGCATCAGGGCTGAGGTACATTCTCGCACCTGTGCTACCGAACCAGGGGCGGAAGTTAAGGCGGGAAAATAGACGGTTTGGATACTATCGATGACAGCTACATTGGGTTTGAGCGAATCGACTTCCCTCAGTATTTCTTCGAGATCTGTTTCTGGCAAAACGTATAAATCGGCTCTTGCACTACCATTGTTAACTAAATGACCGTTAGGCGATTGGTTTTGAAGCTGGGGATCTGATTCCTCTATAGGGTTTTGAAATTTAGATACACCCAAACGAGAAGCGCGTAACTTCACTTGCTGTCCTGACTCTTCACCGCAAACGTAGAGAATGCGATAGTTTTGGGCGAGTTGGTTAGAAACCTGTAGTAACAAAGTCGATTTGCCAATCCCCGGATCGCCGCCGATCAAAACCATAGAACCTGGTACAATACCACCACCGAGTACTCGGTCGAGTTCGTCATAGCCAGAACACCAGCGGCTCACTTGGCGATCGCTAATTTGGTCGAAGGTTAGAGAAGCGCGGGGTTTTGCGGCTTTAGCGATCGACTTACCATTGCTTTGCGGCGTTTGCTGCCAGCTAACCCCACGAGTTGGTAGCGTCCCGAGAGTTGTACTCGTAATTTGTTCTTCTAAGGAATTGTAAGTCCCGCAGGCAGGACACTTACCAAACCACTGAGGCGACTCTGCGCCACATTCATTGCAAACGAAATAGGTACGGGGTTTGGGCATTCGTTTAGTGCTTTTGTTGCGTTAAGTTAAATTTTGTTGGTAAAACCGCAAATATTAAAAAACCTTGAAAGTAAGTGAGTGCGAGAATTTCGGCTAATTTACATGGATTGAATGGGATAAGATCTTCATGTAATAGTACTAAAAATTAAAATTCAAAAATGTTGGTTTTAAGGAGCGTTGGTCAATTTGGAAAGTCATAAAGAAAAAATCCTAGTCGTGGACGACGAAGCCAGCATTCGGCGGATCTTAGAAACGCGGCTGTCGATGATTGGTTACGATGTCGTGACAGCAGCAGACGGCGAGGAAGCTTTGGATACATTTCGCAAAGCCGATCCAGATTTGGTTGTCTTGGACGTGATGATGCCGAAGTTAGATGGCTACGGCGTGTGTCAAGAGCTACGCAAGGAATCAGATGTACCAATTATTATGCTAACAGCCCTGGGCGATGTCGCCGATCGGATCACCGGACTGGAATTAGGTGCGGATGATTACGTAGTCAAGCCATTTTCCCCGAAAGAACTGGAAGCACGCATTCGCTCTGTATTGCGACGGGTAGATAAAACAGGTGCTTCGGGAATTCCTAGCTCTGGCGTGATCCAAGTAGGAAGTATCAAAATTGACACGAATAAGCGACAGGTTTACAAAGGAGACGAGCGGATTCGATTAACTGGAATGGAATTTAGCTTGCTAGAGCTGTTAGTCAGCCGTTCGGGGGAAGCCTTTTCGCGATCGGAAATCTTGCAGGAAGTTTGGGGCTATACGCCCGAACGACATGTAGACACTCGCGTAGTAGACGTGCATATCTCGCGACTGCGGGCGAAGTTAGAAGACGACCCTAGTAACCCAGAATTAATCCTTACCGCTAGAGGCACGGGTTATCTATTCCAACGGATTATCGAACCGGGAGAGGAGTGAATACTGGTGGATAGTGGCTAATTTGGGAAAAGAGACGGACAAGGGGGACAAGGGGGACAAGGGGGAACTCGCTCTTCCCCACGACCGAAGGGAGTGGGGATTAGGGGGACAAGGGGGACAAGGGGGACAAGGGAGAGATCGAAATTTCACTACACCCAACACTCTACATCCTTCTTTGTTCACTACTCACTGCTCGTTACTCACTACTCACTCCAACATGGCTAAACCAGATCCAAATCGAGTTGTAAGGCTAATACCTCTAGTGGTAGGGGGGTTAGCTGCTGTGTTGCTGTTGGTCAATCGGTTGCTGACACCGGAACTGACAGTGACTCAGGCACGGTCGGATGTTTTGGGGGCAATTGTCAGTGCGGTGCTAATTTTGACTGGCTTGCTTTGGCAGCAAGTCGCACCGCGCCTGCCGGATGCAGTAGAACTCGTGGGCGAGCAAAGGTTCGAGTTGGCTCCAGACTTGCCCGAAACAGTTAGGACAGAACTAGCATGGGCATCTTATTTGTTGTTGACAAATACCGTCACGCGATCGCTGATCGTGTTTTATCAGGGAAAAGTGTTGCTGCGGCGCGGCATCTTACCAGAGAAAGCCGAAGTGACTCCAGGGGCGATCGTCCAACGGGTGCTGGAAAAACATAAACCAGTTTACTTAGTGGCTTTGAGCGTTTACCCAGGACGATTTGAATTTGACTACTTGCCAGAAAACACCCAAGGAGTTATTTGTCAGCCCATCGGTCAGCAAGGCGTAATGATTTTGGGTGCAAATGCTCCCCGCAGCTATACCAAGCAAGACGAAACCTGGATCGCTGGTATTGCTGACAAGTTAGACGTTACCCTTTTTAGGGAGCAGGGAGCAGGGAGCAGGGAGTAGGGAAAAAGTCAAAAGTCAAAAGTTAAAAGTCAAAATTAACGATTCACTAATGACAAATGACGAACGACAAATGACAAATGAAAAATTATGCTAACTCTCTATTGGTTATTAGTTGCCCTCATGGTTGTCGGTGTGATTGGGGCAGTGGTTCCAGGGATTCCTGGGACGAGTTTGATTTTAGTCGCGATCGCAATTTGGGGTGTGGTGCAAGGTTCTTTTGGTAGCATTGCCGTACCTCTAATTGTGACGGTGGTGGTGTTGGCGCTTAGCGTCGGCATCGATCTGCTGGCTACCTTCTGGGGAGCGAAACGCGCTGGAGCCAGTAAATGGGGACAGATTGGTGCGGTTGTTGGTTTGCTATTGGGTATTTTTGGTTTATTGCCTGCTTTGCCGTTTGGTGGTCCCTTGTTAGGAATTTTGCTCGGACCTTTGTTAGGAGCAATTATTGGCGAGTATATTTATCAACGCGATCTTAAACGAGCCTTGAAAGCTGGAATCGGAATTGTAGTCGGTTCTCTGGTGGGAAATTTGATTCAGGGGTTATTGGCAATTGTGGCAGTCGGCTTTTTTCTCTATGCCACGCTACCACAAGTGATGGGATGAGCAAATTCGGATTAGCAGATTCGCGGTAGTTGTTCTCCGCTTAACATATCGACAATGCGTTGAGCGCCAATTTTACTCTTCATCGTGACAAAACCAGATGTTTTGCGTTCGGTAACACTGCCAATAATTTGAGCAGATTTTCCTAAAGGATGCGATCGCATAATTTTTATTGCTGTTTGGGCAAATTCTGGTGGCACAAAAGCGACAAATCTTCCTTCATTAGCGACATAAAGCGGATCGAAACCGAGGATTTCACACGCTCCTTGCACTTCTTCACTTATGGGGATGGCACTTTCATCAATTTCAGTTTTGACGCAGGCAGCTTGGGCAATTTCATTTAGAGCGCTCGATAAACCGCCACGAGTCAAATCGCGCAAACAGTGAATTTCAATTTCAGCCGCAAGCAGTTCTAGAATCAGACTCGCTAACGGTGCAGCGTCGCTCTCTATGGTAGTTTCAAAGGCTAAACCCTCCCTCTCGGTCATAATAGCAATGCCGTGACGACCGAGATCGCCATTGAGGAGCAACACATCCCCAGGCTGAATTGATTGGGGGGCGATCGCCTGGTCATGCTCGATAATTCCAACACCAGCAGTATTGATAAAAATGCCGTCTCCCTTCCCTTTATCCACAACCTTTGTATCGCCAGTCACGATCTGCACGTTGGCTGTTTGAGCTGCTTGTTGCATCGATCGCACCACCCGCCAGAGCGTTTCCATCGGTAGCCCTTCTTCCAAAATAAACCCAGCACTTAAATACAGCGGACGCGCTCCGCTCATCGCCAGATCGTTGACAGTGCCGTTAACTGCCAGCATTCCGATATCGCCGCCTGGAAAAAACAGGGGTTGAACTACATAAGAATCAGTGGTAAAAGCAATTCTGCCGCTTTTGAGGTGAATTTCGGCAGCGTCATGTGGCGCGCGATCGCTATGGCTAAATGTCGCCAAAAACATTTGTGAAATCAACTGATGCATTAACCTTCCACCACCCCCATGCGCCAGTAGAACGCGGGGATACTTGTCAATTGGGATGGGACAAGACAGGATAAAGTCTTCGGGTTCGCTCACTGACAACTCCTCTGCTCCTCTGCCTGTTGCCTTCTTACACCCGATGCCGATAACGATAATATGCCGCACAAGCCCCTTCTGAGGAAACCATCGGCGCACCCAGGGGATGTTCTGGCGTACAGCGATCGCCAAAGACAGGACATTCGTGAGGTTTTTTGATGCCTTGTAAGATCTGTCCGCTCAGACATTCGGTAGATTCTGCAATTGCGTAGTTAAAAATATCAAAGCGCTTTTGAGCATCAAATTCAGCATATCGATCGCGTAAGCCCAACCCACTTTGAGGAATACGACCAATTCCGCGCCATTGCCTCGGTACGACCTCAAATACTTCACGCATTAATCGTTGAGCGGTTTCATTTCCACTGTGCCGCACCGAACGAGCGTATTGATTTTCTAGTTGCGATCGCCCCGATTCCAATTGCTGAATGCACATATACACCCCTTGGAGGATGTCTAGCGGTTCAAACCCCGTGACGACAATCGGAATGCGATATTTCTGTACGAGCGGTTCGTACTGGGTGTATCCCATTACCGTGCAGACATGACCGGCTGCTAAAAATCCCTGAACTCGATGATGAGGTGAGGCAAGAATCGCCTCCATTGCTGGCGGAACTAATACGTGAGAAACCAGTAAGGAGAAATTTTTAACTTCCTGTCGCGCAGCTTGGTAAACCGCCATCGCTGTAGCGGGTGCAGTCGTTTCAAACCCCACAGCAAAGAAAACAACTTGTTTGTGAGGATGAGCTTGAGCGATTTTGAGCGCATCAAGCGGAGAATAGACAATGCGAATATCTCCCCCCATTGCCTTAACCGCCAGCAAATCTTTCTCCCTCTCCTCTACTCCCCTGCTCCCTGGAACACGCAACATATCTCCAAACGAACAGAAAATAACTTCGGGTTGCGTTGCGATCGCGATCGCCCGATCGATTAATTCCACAGGCGTGACGCAGACGGGACAACCAGGTCCGTGAATTAAGGTAATTTCTGGGGGTAAAAGTTCATCTATGCCAAATTTGACAATAGAATGGGTCTGACCGCCGCAGATTTCCATAATTGTCCAAGCTTGGGTAGTAATGGCAGCGATCGCCCGCGCGTATTGTCCAGCAGCATCAGCATCTCGGTATTCGTCAACGAACTTCATTGTTATCCATCCCCCACGTAAATCCCCATACAGCGAGCGGTTTGGACGAGATAGTTATCAGGTGCTACAGGCAAAGGACTTCGAGCGACAACATCGACGATCGGCACATCTACAACTCGTCCATTTTGCCAAGCTACCATTTGACCGTATTGTTCCCGCGCGATTAAATCTACTGCTGCCTTACCAAAAGCTGTTGCACTCAAGCGGTCTAAAGCCGATGGTATACCACCGCGCTGAATATGCCCTAAGATCGAAACCCGAACGTCAAGGCGATCGGTAAGGGTGTTGTGGGATTTGATTTGATTGGCAATGTACTGTCCCATACCGCACTCTAGAGAGGCAAAATTTTGTGTTTCGGCAATAGAACTATCGTTAGCAGTTTTAGCACCTTCAGCAACAACAACGATCGCAAATTTTCGTCCCCAGCGATCGCGCAGTTCGCTAATTTGATGGCAAACTCCGTCAATCGAGTAAGGAATTTCAGGAATGAGAATACAATCTGCTCCGCCTGCAATTCCAGCATGGAGTGCTAGATGCCCTGCTGTGCGTCCCATAACTTCCACAACCATGACGCGATCGTGACTGGCAGCTGTAAAAGTCAGACGATTCAAAGCATCAACAATCGTATTGACAGCCGTATCAAACCCAATTGCTCGTTCCGTAAGTGCTACATCGTTATCGATTGTCTTGGGAATCGCGATGAGATTCCAGTTTCCTTGACAAGCTAGTTGGTGGAGAATGGCAAGACTACCATCGCCACCGATCGCAATTAAGGCATCTAACGCCAACGCCCGATAACTAGCAATAATTTCACTCGCATGAGCTAGCGTGTCTCCTTTATTAATCGATCCTAAAATCGTGCCACCCATACTGAGTAAAGGATCGATTCCGCGTAAATCTAAGCCATGCAAATTGAGTAACGTCGTCTTGCGCTCCAATAACCCTTGGGTAGCGTAAGGAATCCCTAGCACTTCCCAATCGTGTTGTAGCTTGGCATGACTGACAACAGCCCGAATCGCACAGTTCAACCCGGGGCAGTCACCGCCACTGGTCAAAATACCAATTCGTTTTTGCATAGGGTTTTGGTAGTTGGTAATTGGTAGTTGGTAATTGGTAGTTGGTCGTCATTTGTCATTTGTCATTTGTAGTAATTGATGGATAGTTGTTATTAGTTTTGACTTTTGACTTTTGACTTTATCCAAAATAATGAGATGTATCGAAAACTCGCTCCCATTCTGGTTTGTAGGTTTGGAGCGATCGCATGTATTGGGCGCGTTCAAAGGCACTCTTGTCGGGGCAATTTTTCTGACTCATGCTTCCTTGTAGTTGCCGCACGGATTCATACTCGTGTTCTACCATCCATTCACGCATTTCCTGCTCGATCGCGCGGATCTGGTCGATGCCGTGCCTTAGCAGCACCGAACATAGCATCGTGATGTTAGCCCCTGCCATCAACAACTTGATGGCATCCTGCCCTTTGTGGATACCGCTCGTTGCAGCCAAACTAGCATTGATGCGATCGTAGAGAATTGCAATCCAACGCATCGGTAAACGCATGGACTGCGGAGTACTTAAAAGCACGTTTGGTTCAACCTCTAGGGTTTTGAGGTTGATGTCTGGCTGGTAGAAGCGATTGAACAAAACGAGAGCATTTGCCCCTGCGTTGTCCAAACGTCGAGCCATATTTGCCATGTTGGTAAAATAGGGGCTGAGTTTGATCGCTACAGGAATTGTCACGGCGGCTTTGACCGATTGCAAAATCTCAATGTAGGTTTGCTCGATCTGTTCGCCTGTCAAGTCCATGTCTGTAGGGACGTAATACACATTCAATTCCAGTCCGTCTGCGCCTGCTTGTTGGAGTTGTCTGGCATAGTTAGTCCAACCGCCAACAGATGAACCGTTAAGGCTAGCAATGAGAGGAATATTGATTTTCTCCTTTGCCCTTTGGATGTGATTTAGATATTCTTCCGCTCCGACTCGAAAGCTGTGCGGTTCTGGAAAATAGGTCAGGGCTTCGGGATAGCTTTCCGTTCCGTGCGTCAGGTGATGGTGCAGTTCGTAGCGCTCTTGGCGTAATTGTTCTTCAAATAGGGAATGCATCACAACAGCCGCTGCCCCCGCATCTTCCATTCGCTTGATATTATCGATGTCTTCGGAAAGGGGTGAGGCTGAAGGTACTAGGGGCGATCGCAATTGTAACCCCATGTAAGTTGTAGTTAAGTCCATTTGTCTCCCTCCTAAAACCTTGAAGTTAGGAAAAGAACTTGAGATCTAATGAATAGTTTCAGGCGATCGCGCAGCTAGATATTCATACAAGCGCCAACGAGCCTTGACATCTTGCTGTGCCTCTGCTAATAACTGCTTAGCTGCTTCTGGCTTGCTCTTGGTCAACATCTTGAAGCGGTTTTCCAGATACATATATTGCTCTACTGGGAGTTTCGGAGCGTGGGAATCAAGTTGGAGCGGGTTTTCTCCCTGCTGAATCCGGTCAGGGTTAAAACGATACAACAGCCAGCGCCCTGAATCTACCGCAGCCTTTTGATTTTGCATCGCTGTTGCCATATTGATGCCGTGGGCGATGCAATGGCTGTAGGCAATAATCAACGATGGACCTTCGTAAGCTTCAGCTTCTAAAAAGGCTCTAAGTGTATGCTCGTCTCTTGCGCCCATTGCTACACTTGCCACGTAGACATTTCCGTAAGTCATGGCGATTAAACCCAAGTCTTTTTTGGGTGCGGGTTTACCACCAGCAGCAAATTTAGCTACTGCTCCCTTGGGGGTAGCTTTAGACATTTGCCCGCCAGTGTTGGAATAAACCTCTGTATCGAGAACGAGGATATTCACATTACGTCCGCTTGCCAGGACGTGATCGAGTCCACCAAAGCCAATATCATAAGCCCAACCATCACCGCCAATAATCCAGACGCTCTTTTTCACTAAGTAGTCAGCAAGTGATTTTAGATTTTGGATTTTAGATTGGTAATTAGTAGTTGGTAATTGGTAATTGGTATTTTCTCCCCCATCCTCCTCAGCTCCCTCAGCTCCCTCAGCTCCCTCAGCTCCCTCAGCTCCCTCAGCTCCCTCAGCTCCCTGGGCTTCCTCAGCTTCCTGGGCTCCCTGACTATTTGATAATTCGTCCAATTTTTGTTTGAGTAATTCAACTCTTTGGCGCTGTTCGTAGATATCTGCTTCATCCTGTTGTTCGGCAGTGAGGACGCTTGTTGCTAGTTCTTCACCTACTGCTGGTGCTAGCAGGCGCAGTAATTCGCTAGCAATTTCTGTGTGTTTGTCGATCGCAACGCGAAAACCCAAGCCAAACTCGGCATTATCCTCAAATAAGGAATTAGACCAAGCAGGACCCTGCCCCTCGGCGTTGTGCGTCCAAGGTGTAGTGGGTAAGTTACCACCGTAGATCGAAGAACAACCAGTGGCGTTGGCAATGACGGCGCGATCGCCAAATAATTGACTAACTAGTTTTAAATAGGGTGTTTCTCCACAACCCGCACAAGCACCAGAAAATTCAAATAACGGCTCTTGCATTTGCTGCTGATTAATCTTATGCAGTTTCAATTGAGTGCGATCGGGACTGGGAAGATTTAAAAAGAAATTCCAGTTTTCCCTTTCCTTTTCCCGCAATGGTTGCTGCGGTTGCATATTAATTGCTTTCAGTTTTGGTTGTGACTTGTTTTTGGCTGGGCAAACATCGACGCAGATGCCACAGCCCGTACAGTCTTCCGGTGCAACTTGGATGGTAAATTTCAAACCTTGCCAATCATGCTCTCTAGCATTGCTACTCTTAAAAGTGGCTGGAGCAGTTTCTAGTTGCTGCGGTTCGTAAACTTTACTGCGAATCACGCTGTGGGGACACACCATGACGCACTTACCACACTGGACGCATACATCTGAATCCCAGACTGGGATTTCCTGGGCAATATTGCGTTTTTCCCACTTCGATGTTCCACTGGGATAAGTTCCGTCTGCGGGCATGGCACTCACTGGTAGCTCATCACCCTCCCGCGCCATCATTTTTCCTAAAACATCTCGGACAAAAGCTGGGGCTGAATTGGGAATTGGTAGTTGGTAGTTGGTAGTTGGCAGTTGGTTTTCTTGACTGCTTCTTACCATCGCTCCATAATCAACTTCATAGAGATGTGCTAGGGTTTCATCCACTGCATGGATATTCATCTGGACAATTTCATCACCTTTCTTGCCGTAGGTTTTGCGGATGGATTGCTTAATTTGGGCGATCGCTTCATCTTTTGGTAGCACGCCAGAAAGAGCAAAGAAGCAAACTTGCATAACGGTGTTAATTCTGCCACCCATCCCTGCGTTGCGGGCAACTTGGTAGCCATTAATGACATAAAATTTCAGATGTTTTTGAATAATTTGAGCTTGGAGCGATCGCGGTAAATAATTCCAAACTTCATCTGCGGAGTAGGGACTGTTGAGCAAGAAAGTACCACCAGGGACGATCTCTTTGAGTAATGGAAATTTCTCGATAAACTCCCACTGATGACAGGCAACAAAGTTAGCCCGATTGACTAAATACGTGGAGCGAATCGGCTGCGTTCCAAATCGTAAATGAGAAACTGTCACAGAACCCGATTTTTTGGAATCGTAGACAAAATAGCCTTGAGCGTAGTTTTCTGTCTGTTCGCCAATAATTTTGATGGAATTCTTATTGGCTCCTACAGTGCCATCCGCACCCAATCCATAAAAGATGGCTCGCACTACATGCTCTGATTCAATCGAAAACTCAGGATCGTATGGCAGACTAGTGTGAGTCACATCATCGTTGATGCCCACGGTAAAGTGATTTTTAGGTCGATCTAGCGCGAGGTTATCGAAAACTGCTTTAACCATCGCTGGGGTAAATTCTTTGGATGATAAGCCGTAGCGTCCACCGATAATCTGGGGAGTCGGGGAAGTGGCTAGTGGCTGGTGACTAGTGGCTAGAATTGCTTCCTTGTCTCCCTTGTCTCCCTTGTCTCCCTTGTCTGCTCCTAGTCTCCTCTGCTCTGCATATTCGCACACAGCGGTAACAACATCCTGATACAACGGCTCACCTGCTGCGCCTGGTTCTTTGGTGCGATCTAAAACTGCGATCGCTTTGACTGTTGCAGGTAACGCTTCGACAAATCTTTTGGCATCAAAGGGGCGATAGAGTCGGACTTTGACGACTCCTACTTTTTCGTCACTAGCATTGAGGTAATCTACAGTTTCGTGGACGGCTTCGCAACCTGAACCCATTAAGACAATAACTCTCTCTGCTGCTGGATCGCCGTGGTATTCAAATAATTGATATTGTCTGCCCGTCATTTGAGCAAACTCGTCCATCACCTTTTGGGTAATGTCTGGGCAAGCTAGATAGTAAGGATTGACAGTTTCCCTAGCTTGAAAGTAAACGTCGGGATTTTGGGCTGTACCCCGAATCACTGGGCGATCGGGAGTTAAAGCGCGATCGCGATGGGCAAAGACTAGCTCGTCGGGGATGAGCGATCGCATGTCATCTTCTGGCAACAGTCCCACTTTGGTAATTTCATGCGAGGTGCGGAAGCCATCGAAGAAATGTAGGAAAGGAATTCGCGATTCTAATGTTGCTCTTGTGGCGATAAGGGCGAAATCGTGAGCTTCTTGGACTGATGCGGCACACAACAAAGCAAAACCGGTTGTCCGTGCTGCCATCACATCGCTATGATCGCCGAAAATAGATAAAGCTTGAGCAGCAAGCGATCGCGCTGCTACGTGAAAGACTGTCGGTGTCAGTTCTCCGGCAATTTTGTACATATTTGGCAGCATCAACAATAATCCCTGCGATGCTGTGAAAGTCGTCGTTAGCGAACCTGTCTGTAAAGCACCGTGAAGCGCCCCAGCAACTCCTCCCTCGCTCTGCATTTGGACTACGGCAGGAACATTACCCCAAATATTTGCCCTGCCTTCTGCTGTCCAAGCATCAGCCCATTCAGCCATTGGCGAGGAGGGAGTGATAGGGTAAATGGCAATGACTTCATTCAAGCGATAGGCAACTTGAGCAACTGCCTCATTACCATCTAGGGTTGCAAATGTTTTTGTTTTCATTTTTTCAACCTTTGCAAGCTTCTAAAGTATTACCAAGTGACTGTTTTGGCTCTACCTTGAAGTTAGAAGGAAAACTTGAGGAACCTGTGAGGAGAATAGAAGGGGAACCAACGATCGCTCAATGTTGCATTTCTTGTAAATAATTCAACGTACTTTCTGCTTCCTGCGAATCGAGAATGCTCAGAGCAAAACCTACATGAACGATTACGTAGTCATCTACTTTTGCGTCAGGAACATAGGCAAGACTGACTTCTTTAATTACTCCACCAAAGCTAACTTTTCCAGTTTGCATCAATGGTTCTTGTTCGTTATTAATACTGATAATTTTCCCTGGAACTGCTAAACACATGGCTGGTGCTTCCTGTTGCTTAAGTGAAAAGTTGCTGCCACAATTTGTCCTAGCGCGATTCCCCCATCATTAGGTGGAATGCGTTGATGCCAGTAAGGGTAAAAATTTTCTGCTTGCAATCTTTTAATAGCTCTTTCAGTTAAATACTTATTTTGAAAACAACCGCCTGTAAGTATAATTTTTTCTTCGCCCACAGACTTTGCTATGGCAACTACGATCTCAACGAGCGTATTGTGAAACTTGGTTGATATTTGTGCAATTGATAAACCAAATTCTATATCTACTAAAATTCCTCGCACCATCGTTAGCCAGTCAACGATCGCAGGCGATGACGTTGCCAAAATCTCAAAGCTATAGCACTCGTCAAGATCAAATCCGGCGATCGCAAACTCTAGTTCCATTGCTGCTTGTCCTTCAAACTGGTTTTGTTGACGCAATCCTACAATTGAGGCGATCGCATCAAATAGCCGTCCCATACTAGAAGTTACTGGCGTATTGAAATTTCTTTGCAGCATTGTCTGCAAAATTCCCAACTCGCGATCGTTAAAAGCTTGCACTGGGACTAGGTGCTTCATCTCAAACACCTCGTCTTCAAAAATCTCATAGAGCAAACCAATTGCGACTCGTCTCGGCTCTTTAATCGCCTTTTCTCCCCCAGGCAGCCGAAAAGTGTGCAGATGGGCGACTCGCTCAAATGATGTTTCTGTAACGAGCAAAAATTCTCCGCCCCAAATTGTACCGTCTAGTCCATAACCAGAGCCATCCCAAGCAACACCTAAGACAGGTTTAGAGTCATGCATTCCAATTAAATTATTTTCAGCCATGCATGAGAGAACGTGAGCGTAGTGGTGTTGTACTGGAATCGCAGGCATCCCAGAATTACGCGCAAATTGAGTAGAGAGGTAATCGGGATGAAGATCGCAGGCGATCGCCACTGGTTGTGTCTGATAAAGTTGTTGAAAATCCGCGATCGCCCGTTCAAAAGCATTCACTGCTGGTACTGTTTCTAAATCTCCGATATGCTGACTGACAAAAACTTGCTCTTTGACACAAAGCGCGATCGTATTTTTGAGATGCGCCCCTACTGCGAGAAGGGAGTCGCTAGGGGCGCACTGCTGTGCGCCCGTACTAAGGAGTTGGGAGTCGGGTGTGGTAGTTGGTAGTTGCTCCTCTGCTCCCAGCTCCCAGCTCCCAGCTCCCTGAATCGACAAAGGTGCATAGCCACGGGCGCGACGTAAAACCATTTCTCTTCCCATCATCACGCGCACGACAGAATCATCTACAGGACGGGCGATCGGTCGGTTATGGACGAGGAAAACTTCAGCAATGCTACTCAGGCGTTGCAGTGCTTCTTTTTCATCAATACAAATAGGTTCATCTGTTAAATTGCCACTGGTAGCAACTATCGGAAAACCCAACTCAGCCATGAGTAGGTGATGTAGAGGAGTGTAAGGCAACATCACGCCCAAGTAGGGATTGCCAGGAACAACTGAGGGGGCGATCGCATGAGATGCTAGCTTCCGTTGCAGCAGGACAATTGGAGCTTGAGGCGATCGCAACAGCTTTGCTTCCAATTCTGAAGCTTGACAGTGTACTTGAATCGATTCCAGCGATGGATACATCAGGGCTAGGGGTTTTGCCTCTCGCTGCTTGCAACGGCGCAGTTTTTGCACGGCTGCTTCGTTACGTGCGTCTACTACCAGATGAAACCCGCCCAAACCCTTGATAGCAACGATCTTTCCTTGACAAATCGATGCAGCAGCTTGAATCAATGCTTGATGATGTAATGCTAGAACATTGCCATCTCGCTCCCATAACTCCAGCTGGGGTCCGCATTCAGGACAGGCGTTAGGTTGGGCGTGAAAGCGACGATCTAATGGATTTTCATACTCAGACTGACAATGAATGCACATCTGAAACTTTTTCATTGTCGTATTGGTGCGATCGTAGGGCAAAGCCTCAATAATGCTAAAGCGGGGACCGCAGTTAGTACAGTTGGTGAAAGGATAACCGTAACGGCGATCGCTTTTATTGAAAATTTCGCGCAGACAATCCGAGCAAGTGGCAAGGTCGGGTAATATTGTTGCTGATTTCTCACCACCCGTACTGGTGCGAATCTCAAACTGCTGGTAGCCTATGGGAGCGAGAAATTTCGATTCTAAGCTTTGAACGATCGACTGGGGTGGCTTTTGTTGCTCGATGCGTAATAAAAAATTCTGCAATTGCGCTTGAGTGCCTTCTACGTCAACCAAAACCCCTTGGGCAGAATTATTCACCCATCCTACAAGTCCTAATTCTGTTGCCAGTCGGTAGATAAACGGACGGAAGCCTACTCCCTGTACAGCACCCCGAATAGTTACGTGTAAACGTTGTTTTAGGATTGACATTTTGTCTTATAGCAAAACTTCATCAACTCTTCGCCTTGCTGTTGGTTTTACCTCAGAACCAAAACCCAGACGCAACAGAATTTGTGGATAGCCCGATGCGTAGATTAATTTGCTCAGTTGCGATCGCAAAGTTGGCACTTCAATCGGCTGATTTAAAAAGGATGCTGATAATCCTACTGCTTGACTTCGCAGCAATACCCGCTCTAGTGCTTGCCCCGCTGCCAGCCAATCTCTCGGAGTATCTTGCTCTGTACCCAGCACTAAAATTGCCGGAGACTGGATTGTGAGTTGGCGGTTATGATGAGCCATTGCATCTCCGAGATCGAGGGTACGCATTGCCCAAGCAAAAATAGGTGTAGCAAAATCTAAGTACTGATTCACTCCATATGCATATCCAGGTATACCATCATGGCTGGAGCTGCTACCTGGATGAATCCAAGCTGCTAATTCGCGGCGAAAGTCGGGATTTGCCATTTGCCAGCGATCGCCTCGTACCACTAATTCGACGATCGCCTGACGGGTTAGATCTCCCTTCACAACGTGCAACCACGCACCTTCGCTAGCGGCATCTACTTGTAACCATGTCAGCATCGATTTGGGGACATCCCGGTTTTCATAATCCCTTCGATTCGTATGTCTTTGGGGAATTGCCTCAAACAGCATTTGCTCGTCAGCGCTAGCCTGTGTGGGTTTGCCTAACTGAATCGTCGCTAACAAGTCTGGTTGACTGGGTTCTGGAAAAGTTGAGATTTTGCCCGTATAACCAAAGTGACGTAGAGCAATCCGAAGATTAAACAATGCCGTACCGCAGCTGATAATTAATTCCCGGTCTTGAGGATCGACAACAGGCAAAGCGCGAGTCCGGTCAGCATAGAGCGCGATCGCTTCATCTTGAATTTTAAAATTCCAAGGTTGAGTATTATGCCCAGAAGGAGCTAGCAATGCATAGTTTAAAAGAAACTTGAGCTGCTCTGTAGGTGTACCAGTTTGGGGAAATTCAGCTGCTTCAATGTTGCAGAAATTGGATATTGTAGACATGGCGATCGCCTCGCAGCATTCATGATTTTGCTCGGTAATCTTAACTATTTTTTAGCAATATAAATTATTGCGGTTTGCAACGTCGATTTTATATTCGACTCGTCTCTAAACCATCTCAAAAAACTATTCAAACTCTTTTCAAACTAATACTAAAAGTATTAATCAAACCGAGTTTTAACTTTTAACTTTTGACTTTTGACTTTTCTAGTCTTCTTGCCAATCTTCACGACCTAATAAATCGATGATTCGATCCCTAAGCAAAAAATCATTTTCCTCTAGCTCAATTTCTACGCAAACCCACTCACGACCTGGAATATATTTGCACAAAGCATAAATTGGCTGGTGACGGTCAACAAGTCCTTTATCAACGAGTTGACGCGCTTCGTCTTTGATAGCATTGATGTCGTACTTAACTGAGGTTTTCATACAAATTACCTTCTACCTAGTAGGAGTTAACGGTTAATGATTAACAGTTAACACTCAGCAATCAACAGTCAACAGCTAACACCCAAGATGTAAGAACCCTTGGGAATTGCTATAGCATCAGGTTGGTTTAAACCATATCTTGTTTGGTTATAGGTTTAACTTAGCAAGCAAATTTGAGGAAATTGTGAGTAACTCAACGTTCTCCCAGACCGTTTGAGGATTCATGCAGAACCAAATAGAGAAAATCCGCCTTGTGTAACCGTTCGATTTGCCATTCCAACTGCGATCGCACTAGAGTAAATCTGTACCCTGCCGCAGTCTCTCAACCTTGACTCAATCTCAAGCCAAGCGAATCGATCTCCAAGAATCTCACCTCAACCGCGCTCGTGCAAGTATCCGCCAAGCGCTATCTTGGTACGGACATCTGCGTAAACCCAATCCACAGCCTGCAAAGCTTGAATTAGCGGGGTTGGTTAAACCAGACTTGGAAGTCCTAACTTCCACGCTGAATAAATTAGAAACGAATGTCATTTGTATCGCTGCTTTTGGATTGGTGAGTCGAGGTAAATCAGCGGTTCTCAATGCCTTAGTCGGGCAGAAAATTTTACCCACGGGTCCCCTACACGGTGTGACTCAATATCCCCGTTCCGTGCGATGGAATCCAGGCGGAAAAGTACAGATTGAATTAATCGATACACCAGGATTGGATGAAATTGAAGGTCAAGCTAGGGCGCAAATGGCAAAGGATGTAGCGCGACAAGCTGACTTAATTTTATTTGTCGTCGCTGGCGATATTACCCGTACTGAATATCAAGCACTTTGCGAACTACGGCAAGCACAAAAACCGCTAATTTTAGTCTTCAATAAAATTGATTTATATCCTGAAACAGACAGGGAAGCAATCTATAAAAATCTCCAACAATTAGGGGCTGGTAGTCCGACAGCAAGACGCTTACAGCAACTTTTGTCTAGCGATGAAATTGTCATGGTGGCGGCGGAACCAGCAGCCGAAGAAGTGCGGGTAGAATACCCTGACGGACAAGTTGTTTACGAGTGGGAAACACCACCACCTCAAATTGCAGAGTTACAGCAAAAGATTTTACACGTACTCAATCGCGAAGGGCGATCGCTACTGGCTTTAAATGCTTTACTACAAGTCAAAGATGCAGAAGCTGCGATCGCAGGTAAAACTCTAGATCGTCTTCATGAAGCGGCGGAAGATTTAATTTGGCAATATACCAAATACAAAGCTTTAGCTGTCGGACTCAACCCCATCGCTGTACTTGACGTTTTAGGCGGATTTGTTGCCGATCTCGCCCTAATTCGTGCTTTGGCTAAGTTATATAATTTGCCAATGACAGGGTTTGAAGCTACGAAATTGTTGAGGACAATTTTATTTAGTTCCGGTGGTTTGCTATTGAGCGAATTAGGTAGCGGAATGCTGTTAGGCTTAGGCAAAAGTGCGACTGCGATCGCCTCTGGGGATAATCCGTTCAATATTACCGCATTTGCGGGGACTGCGATCGCTCAAGGGGGAATTGCTGGTTACGGTACTTATGCTGTCGGAAAAGCCGCCCAAGTGTATTTAGAAAAAGGTTGTAGTTGGGGACAATTTGGCGCAAGTACCGTCATTCAAGAAATCTTATCTCAAGTCGAGCCAAATACAATTTTGTATCGATTGCGGTTAGAGTTGGGGCAGCATTTGAGTTAAGCAAGTCAAAAGTTAAAAGTTAAAAGTCAAAAATGTATAAGAGCCTAATAAATGTAGGCGAACGCAGATAAATGTATCGTAGGGGTGGGTTTTATCTGAAATCTTTGTCGGAGTCAAAAACGATTAACAAACCCGCCCCCAGATCTATGCGATCGCAATTTAGAATTTTGCAATAGATTATTGTTTCGAGATTGTGTATATGAATACCATCGCCCTAGACTTACATTCAGTAATCGACTTGACCGACGAGCAATTTTTTCAGCTTTGTCAACAAAATCGAGATCTCAAGTTTGAACGCACTGCAACAGGAAAGATAATTATTATGCCACCTACGGGCTGGGGAACTGGAAACCGTAATATTAAACTATCAACAAGACTAGAACTCTGGGCAAAACGTGACAATATTAAGCATTGCCTTTGACTCATCTACAGGTTTTATCCTACCTAATAAAGCGATCCGTTCTCCTGACGCTGCATGGGTGAGACGAGATCGAATTGAAGCAATAAATCCAAATCCAGACAAGTTTTTACCTCTAGCCCCCGATTTTGTTGTCGAACTGATGTCAGCTAGCGATCTGCTCGAAGACCTACAGGCAAAGATGCGAGAGTATATAGAAAATGGGGTGCGCTTAGGTTGGCTGATTGACCCCAAACAGCAATATGTGGAGATTTATCGTCAAGGACGAGAAGTAGAAGCGCTATTATCTCCCACCACCTTATCAGGAGAAGATATACTACCTGCGTTCGTTTTGGATTTACAAGGTATTTTGTAAATGCATGGGATACATAAACCAGAAGATGAATGACTCTTGAGGGTTTAACATGAGATTTAGTGACCATCACGCAGAAAGCGCGATCGCTAAAAACATAGTTGCCCTGTTATGACCCTGACAATCTACAACACTCTCACTCGTCATCAAGAACCATTTGAGACTGTCGAACCAGGCAAAGTCAAAATGTACTACTGTGGCGTAACAGTATACGACTATTGCCATTTGGGTCATGCACGCGCTTGTATTATCTGGGATGTCGTGCGGCGCTACCTGCAATTTCTCGGATACGAAGTCACGTACATTCAGAATTTTACTGATATTGACGATAAAATTCTCAACCGCGCCCGTCAAGAAAATTCCTCAATGGAAGCCGTAGCCGAACGCTATATCCAAGCATATTTTGAGGATATGACGCGGCTGAATGTCAAAGAAGCAGATGCCTATCCCCGCGCCACGCACACGATGAACGGCATTCAACGACTAATTTTTGAATTAGAACAAAAAGGCTATGCTTATCCCGCAGATGGTGATGTTTACTACGCTGTCAAACAGTTTCCCGAATATGGTAAGTTGTCGGGACGCAAATTAGAAGACTTGCAAGCAGGCGCTAGCGGGCGCGTAGACGCAGAAGACCCAGAAGGAAGAAAAAAGCAAGAACCATTTGATTTTGCTCTGTGGAAAGCCGCTAAACCAGGGGAACCAGCATGGGAATCACCTTGGGGTGCAGGTCGCCCTGGATGGCACATTGAATGTTCGGCAATGGTGCGCGATCGCCTGGGTGATACGATCGACATTCATGCAGGGGGCGCAGATTTAATTTTCCCCCACCACGAAAATGAAATCGCCCAAAGCGAAGCTGTTACAGGCAAATCCCTCTCTCACTACTGGATGCACAACGGGATGGTGAAGGTTAACGGGGAAAAAATGTCTAAATCCCTGGGCAACTTTATCACGATTCGCGAGTTACTCGATCGCCCCACCGATCCGATGGCAGTTAGGTTATTCGTCCTGCAAGCACATTACCGCAAACCAATCGATTTTACCGACGAAGCGATCGCGGCGGCTACCAATGGTTGGCACACCCTCAGAGAGGGATTGTTGTTTGGACATCAATATGGCAAACAATTAGAATTCGGAATTCGGAATTCGGAATTCGGAATTGAAGACAATTTCATCCCTGAAGTAGTACAAAGGTTTAAAGAGGCAGTCAATGACGATTTCAACTTCCCGAATGGATTGGCTGTGCTGCAACCTTTAGCTAAAGAATTGGCGCGAGAAGGCAATCTATTGGTACATCAGGGCAAGACAGAAACTCCACCGGAGGAATTACAACGCCAGTGGCATACTTTGGTAACTTTAGCTGAGGTTTTAGGATTTACCGTCACAATAGAAGCTGAGACTACGACTCATGACGGTTTAAGCGATCCAGAAATTGAAGCTATGCTCGAACAAAGGCAAGCTGCTAGAAAAGCAAAAAATTTTGCCGAATCAGACCGCATCCGTGACGAACTACAGGCTCGCGGAATCACTGTAATTGATAGTCGTGATGGTACGCGATGGCATCGCAACTAAATCGTCCTTTGTTGTCTGTATCTAACTTGCTGCTCCTCGTTGCCACTATCTTTTTGGCAATTTTGTTGTGGCAACTCCGAGGCTTATTAGTAACTTTAATGATTGCTGTTGTTTTAGCAGCTGCGATCGCGCCTATTGTCAACATAGCAGAAAGATTGCGGTTTCCTCGTTGGCTGGCAGTCATTGGCGTGTATCTCACTTTAGTGGCTGGCTTAACTGGAGTCGGTTTACTTGTCGGTCCTACCCTGATCGCTCAGATTGAAACTTTGGTGAGAATACTGCCGCTTTATATCGACAATCTTGTCGGACTGGTAGAACAATTCGCGCTCAAATTGGGAATTACTGAATCAGAAATCGAGCAGTTTTTTGACCTGCAAGCATTAACGGGGTGGATAATTCGCTCCGGTCAACAATTATTAGTCAGTTCCTACGACATCACCACCGGCATTTTAGGCGGAATATTTAACTTAATTCTGGCGTTCTTGCTTTCAGGCTATATGGTTGCTGGTAGGGAAAATTTAATTTCCGGTTTAGTCAATTTATTTCCCCAACCGTGGAACGATCGCCTTGCCGAGCAAGTCGAACCAATCGCCCGTCGTATGGGAGGATACATTCAAGGTCGAGTCTTGGTTTCAGCAATTTTATCCGTTGCCATTACAATCGGTTTGGGTATTTTAGGTTTATCAGAATTTGCCCTAGCTTTAGGAGCGATCGCTGGATTCACCAATTTAATTCCTTTTCTCGGACCCATCTTAGGTGTAATTCCGGCTTTAGTTGTCGCCATTTCCCAAGGTGGCTGGACGTTTTTGTGGGTATTGTTGTTGTTTATCGTCGTCCAGAACCTAGAAACCTACGTCCTAGATCCTCTACTTGTTGGTTCCTCCGTCCAAGTCCATCCGCTCTATCAACTACTAGCGGTTTTAGGGGGAACTCAAGTTCTTGGTATTCTAGGAGCCGTGATCGTGCCACCCTGGATTGCCGGAGCATCAGTACTATTAGAAAACCTATATTTACGACCGAAATTATTAGCTGAAGGCAAAGCAATAGGTAAGTCGTAAGTCGTAAGTCATAAGTCAGAATTAATTGCTCCCTGATAACTGATAACTGATAACTGATAACTGATAACTGATTCAAGCGGATTTTCGCTGCTGTGTTTCATCTGGTTGCAACTGCCGTCGTCCGTTGTAGATGATGCGGAGTGCTTCTGTAAGCTGCTGCTCCAAGCTATTAAGGACAGCATCGGCATAATCATCCGCACCGCGTAGAATATCCTCTGCCTCCATAATCGCCTCTTGCCGCATCCGCTCAATTTGCCGTTCTGCTTCTTGACGCAGGCGATCGATTTGTTGCAGATTTTCTTCTTGCGCTAATAAGCACTCTTGTTGAACTTGCTGCTGGAGTTGCCTAGCTGAGAGGTCAGCTTGTTGTACGATAGTCGTCCGCTCGACAATCTGGGCTGCTTGTGTCTGTGCCGTCTGAATAATTTCATTGGCTTCTTGTTCTGCCTGCAAGAGAATGTTTTGTCTTTGCGCGACGATCGCTTGTGCTTGTTGTAACACAGTTGGTAGGAGCGATCGAATCAGATCGATTCGATCTAGCAACTGCTCCTCATCTACTAGTGTTCTGCGCGTCAGAGGAATATGGGGACTAGAAAGAATTATTTCTTCTAGCCGAGCCAATTCCTGCTGAATTTCTCCGCTACCTAGATCGGCAGCATCTGCTAGCGGCGGAAAGCCTCTATTCTCTTCAGGCTCTAGATTGGGTGAGTTTTGGCTTGGCATCGGTAAACATCCCGAGCAATGTGCGGTGGGACTAGATGGTCGATGGGACCGCCAAATTTAGCGATCTCTTTCACCACACTACTACTTAAAAAACTGTACTCATTTGATGTCGCCAAAAAAACAGTTTCAATTTCAGATGATAGCGTTTTATTGATGTGAGCCATCTGTAATTCAGCTTCAAAGTCTGAAATTGCTCGTAAACCACGGATGAGAGCTTTAGCTTGTCGCATTTGGGCGTAATTGACGGTTAAACCATCAAAACTATCGACTTCCAGATTAGGTAAATGACGAGTGGTGAGGCGAATTTGTTCTAGCCGTTCTTGCACGGTGAACATAGGTGTTTTATTCGGATTGCGCAACACGGCAACGACTAAGCGATCGAATAGCTCACAACCGCGTTCGATAATGTCGAGATGTCCCAAGGTAATTGGATCGAAGCTACCAGGATAAATGGCTAGCACTAGTCAACAGCCTCAGAGTTACTGGAAAATTATAAATCAGTTATCAGTTATCAGTTATCAGGGAATAGGGAGCAGGGGAGCAACTACCAATTACCAATTACCAATGACAAACAAAGTACCGCTAAAATTGAATGCAGCAGTGTTCTGGCTGGAATTGGTGGGCGCTCGATCGGGCTTAACCTAAAACCACTTTTGCCATTGGTGCTGTAGAGACGAGAGTGAATATCGAGCCGCAATCGCCAATTCTGGCGTTGAGAAGCGGGCTGAGGGGAAACTGGAGTATGACGGTCAAAAAATTAACGGAAGCTGACAGAACAGAAATTTTGGATTTGTATCGCAATACAGGAGAGACAACATCAACGCTAGCAGATCGCTATGGAGTGAGCAACTCTACGATTAGTCGCTTCTTAAAAGTGACTTTGCCAGAAGATGAGTATGAAACGCTCATTGCAGCTAAACGGGCGGCTCGGACCCCTGGAGGAGCAGAGAGAGAAGAGGTAGCAGCGATCGCTTCCCCTGTGGTAGAAGTACCCTCACCCACCCTAGAAGCACCCATACTAAAAACAATATCTGAACCCGAACCAGTTGTTGAAGCCCCTACCCCCAAACCTGTGAAAAAACGGCGTTCGACAGCGAAGACTGGAGCAGAAATCGAGCCGCTAGCAGAACAATTAGAGTTACTCAGTAACCCTTCCCTACCTGTAGAAGAAGAAGTGCGCGAGGAGGTAAGCGCAGAGGCTAGCCAGATTGCAGCAATTATGGTAGGAGAAGAATTGCTCGATGAAGATGAAGACGAAGATGATGAGGATGACGATCTAGAAGATTTAGAAGATTTAGAAGATCTAGACGAAGACGACGATTTCGAGGAAGAGACAACACCAGTTATTAGAAGGCGATTGCCCGTCGAAAGCTTCGTCAGGGTGTTACCGTTGTCAGAAGCAATGCTGCCGAGAACATGTTATATCGTGATCGATCGCATGGCAGAATTAATTACGCGACCGCTGAGGGATTTTGGCGATTTGGGACAAATTCCCGTGCAAGAAGTCCAACAAAAAACTCTACCGATATTTGACAACCATCGGGTAGCGCGGCGATTTTCCAGCAAACGCGATCGCGTGATTAAAGTTCCTGACAGTCGCATGTTGCAAAAAACTCGTTCTCAACTTCAATCTAAAGGCATCACACGTCTACTATTTGATGGACGAGTCTATTCTTTATCGTCTAGTTAGATTTTTGTAGAGGCGCGCTGTGTCGTGTCTCTATTTACAGGGTGAGTTATTATGTCGCGCAAAGGCGAGCCAGTGCGTTGCGGAGCCAGCGCCGTGCGGGGGGTTCCCCCGAGTCCCGCGACTGGCGTGAGGTTCCCTCCGTTGTAGCAACTGGCGTGCAAAGGCGCAAAGTGTAGTTTTGGATTTTCGCATCCTAATTTAACTTTGAGTAAGCTGCTTGTTGCGCAAAATTGTTTCTCAATTGGAACGATGGCAAAAGTTTAAGTGTCTTGTCTTGAAAGAAAGGAATCTGGTGTTGTGACAAGCGCGATCGCTCAATCTCAAGAAAATTTTACATTGCTTCTGGCTGCAAACAAAATTAAGTGGTTTCGTCGTCAGTTAACTAGTTGGGCTACTCTCAATCTGCGAGAATTTCCTTGGCGCACTACAACAGATGCTTATGCTATTTTCATCGCTGAGTTTTTGCTGCAAAAAACTAGTGCTAATACAGTTGCTCCAATTTACGCAGATTTTTTGACTCGATATCCTACCCTCGAAGATTTGGCAACGGCATCAGTAGCAGAAATTGCGATTTTACTAAAGCCTTTAGGTTTGCATTTCCGTGCCGATCGCCTTTATCAATCTGTACGAGTAATTATCGAACAATATGATGGTAAAATTCCAGCCTCAGAGGCTCAGTTGCTTTCTTTACCTGGAATTGGATTATATACGGCACGCTCTATCTGTGCCAATGCTTTTGCGCAGCCGCTAGCAATATTAGATACTAATGTGGCACGAATTTTAGAGCGATTCTTTGGTTTGCAGGGGAATCGTGTCAAGTCTCGTTGCAAGCTGTTGTGGAGTGCGGCTGAATATGTCGCTCCGAAAACAAGTGTGAGTCGGTGGAATTTAACATTATTAGATTTTGGTGCGGGAGTTTGTACGGCTAGAAATCCCAGTTGTGGAATTTGTCCGTTGCGATCGCAATGCAATTACGCCAAAATTAATCTTGATATGAATCATGAATAAAGCAAATTACGGTTTAGTTTTGGTCACAGCCGGATCGCCACAAGAAGCAGAGGCGATCGCCACTTCTTTAGTAGAATCTCAGCTAGCTGCTTGCGTGAATATTCTCCCTATCCAATCGGTTTACACGTGGCAGGGAGAAATTAATAAAGAACAAGAGTGGCAATTATTAATTAAAACAGATTTAGCTCAATTTTCTCACTTAGAAGCTAAAATCCGCGAGTTACACTCTTACGAAGTCCCTGAAATTATTGCCATTCCGATATTAGCAGGTTCTCAATCTTATCTAGACTGGATTTCTGCTTCTGTTAAATAATGTAGCGTTGCCCATACGTCTGCAATATATTCGTAAGGGGCGCACATCTGTGCGCCCCTTACGAATATGGCTATTTCAACATACTCAAATTAATTATTCCTGGAGACGATCTTTAGGATTTATATATAGGGTGCGTTATTTAACGCAACTCTACCAGAGACGAAAGCTTTGACAAAAAGTTCCCATGTCTATACTTATTTGACTGTATTATAGCGTGAAAAATTTATTTTGAACAATTGTTATAAAAATAATATGACAGTTTATTAACAGTCTACATCTGCTGCAAGCTGTGATTGGCGATCGCTACCTTAGTTGTAGTGAAGGTGATACGGCAAAGGTTTCGGGCAAGCCAATAACTCAGTAATAAATGGTAAAGAAGTTATTTGATTGTCTGATACATAAACGCCATCTTTACGACACACAATACACAAGTTTTTGTTGGCTCAAGAGTTACTTATGAAACGCTCAATTAAGTCTATCCTCGCTCTTTCTGCTGTGTCTGCATTGGCTATCATTCCTACATTTCTTCCTGTAGGAAAAGCCTCAGCTCAAACTTTTACCACAAATGGTACGGATGCGAACTATCTCGGTGGTGGTATTTCCGTAGGCGTTACCGATGGTGATAGCCCCATATACGATGATGATTCTAAAGTTGGTGGCAACGTTCAAGGACGATTCGCGATTCCAAACGCGCCTATTTCTGCCAGAGGTGCAATCTTATTTGGTAGCGATTCAACCGCATTGATGCCGTTGGTAACATATGATGTTCCAGTTGCTCCTAATACCAACCTTTACCTTGGTGGCGGTTACTCCTTCAATACTGAAGAAGGTCAATCTTCGCCTCTAGGTAACAAAGATGCTATCGTGCTAACTGCTGGTGCTGAATCTGAAGTTGGTAGCAACGTGGTTGTTTACGGTGATGCCAAGTGGGGGATTGATTCCTACAGAGACAGCGATTCCGATGCTGTCAGCATTCAAGCTGGTGCGGCTTACCGCTTTAACTAATGAGTTGAGGTAGGGGCGCACCACTGTGCGCCCCTACAAAGTCAAAGCTGGGATTGTTTACTCTTATAACTGGAGTCAGCCCCAGCTTTTCGATCGTGATAGGATCTATAGAGTTAATCTATTCATCACAAAATCGACGGAATTACCGGAGATTAAACAGCCGTAGGGGTGTTATCAAAATTTACCGGAGCGGCGGTGAAATATTTTTGTGAACTCAGCATCCAACTCTAATGGTTAAATCTTCTACTCCTCCCACCCCCGTAACTCGCAAGCCTTCCAAAGTTGAAGGGATTAAGGAACGCAGCAATTTTTTGCGGGAACCAGTCGCGACCGAAATTCTGCAAGATACAACTCATTTTACCGAAGAAGCGATCCAGATTCTTAAGTTTCACGGTTCTTATCAGCAAGATAACCGCGACAACCGGATTAAAGGTCAGGAGAAAGACTACCAATTTATGGTACGGACAAAAAACCCAGGTGGGTTCGTGCCAGCTCAATTGTATTTGACTCTGGACAAGCTGGCTGAAGAATACGGCAATCAAACTTTGCGCGTCACCACGCGGCAAGGCTTTCAGATGCATGGCATTTTGAAGCGAAATCTCAAAAGCGCGATCGCAGCCATAATTAAAAGTATGGGTTCGACGCTGGGAGCCTGTGGTGACATTAATCGTAACGTCATGGCTCCTCCGGCTCCGTTTAAAAATAAGCCAGAATACCAACATGCTTGGCAATATTCCGAGTATGTCGCTCAGTTGCTCTCACCACAAACTGGGGCATACTATGAAATCTGGCTAGATGGAGAAAAAGCCATTAGTGCGGAAGAAAACCCTGAAGTTGTAGCTGCACGGCAGAAAAATGGTACGGGAACGGTGTTTCACGATAGCGAAGAACCACTCTACGGCACGCACTATATGCCCCGTAAGTTTAAGTGCAGCGTCACCGTACCTGGTGATAACTCCGTAGATTTGTTTTCTCAAGATTTAACTTTGGTAGTCATAACCAATGACAAGCAAGAAGTAGAAGGATTTAACATCTATGCTGGTGGTGGCTTAGGACGGACGCACGGTAAGGAAGAAACTTTTGCCCGACTAGCCGACCCAATTGGTTATATAGCCAAAGCCGATGTATACGATGCTATCAAAGCAATTGTAGCTACTCAGCGCGATTACGGCGATCGCACCGACCGCCGCCACGCCCGCTTAAAATATTTAATCAATGACTGGGGCGTAGATAAATTCCGGTCGATGGTAGAAAAGTATTTGGGCAAGCCTTTGGAAGCTTCCAAGCCTCTACCAGAATGGAAATATGAAGATTTCCTCGGCTGGCACGAACAGGGTGATGGGAAGTTATTTTTGGGGATTTCGGTCGAAAACGGTCGAATCAAGGATGAAGGATCGTTTCGGTTAAGGACTGCTTTACGGGAAATCGTGCAGCAGTACAACTTATCAATGCGACTGACACCCCACCATAATGTTATTTTGTGCGATATCGCCCCAGATCAAAAGCAGGCGATCGCAAATCTACTCGTAACTCACGGTGTAGAACCTGACCCCAACGCCATCAGCCAGTTAGTTAGATACTCTATGGCTTGTCCGGCTTTGCCTACATGTGGCTTGGCAACAACTGAATCGGAACGGGTCATGCCAAGCGTCCTCCAGCGAATTGAAGTGTTATTAAATCGCTTGGGCTTGAGTCAAGAACATTTCGTCGTGCGGATGACGGGTTGTCCTAACGGTTGTGCTAGACCCTACATGGCAGAACTAGGGTTTGTCGGCAATGGTCCTAGCACGTATCAACTATGGTTGGGTGCAGATGCTAACCAAACGAGGCTGGCGCAAGTGTATATAGAGAAGTTGCCTCTCGATAACCTGGAGGCAGAATTAGAACCATTGCTGGTTTACTTCAAACAATCGCGGCAACCTAATGAAAGCTTTGGCGATTTTTGCGATCGCATTGGCTTTGACTCTTTACGAGAGTTTACCTCCAAATACGAGTTTCAAGGCGCACTGGAACCAGAAATCGCCCTACAAGATGATGGCAATGGCGAACAGGAAGCAGCTGCTAATGCAGCAACTGCGGCAAAAGCCCGTCGTCGTATCACTTTACGCGAACCAGTCTACGCAAAGCTAAAAGCTACTGCTGAGAGTCAAGGTAAACCCATGACTCAACTTGTAAATGAGGCGATAGAAGCTTTCTTACAAGGGCAATAATCGCACCTACATTTTGTGTAGAGACGTTACATGTAACGTCTCTACAATTTCTATGGCAAATACTTCTGTACCACCACCCAACCCGTGAGGGACACCCAGAGAAAACCAAGGAATAAAACTGCATTTGCGCCTACGTGGAGCGATCTCGCCCATTGACGCTTAGGACTGATTAAAGTTGCACTAACTGCCGATATTAGGGTTAATGCTACCACGATTAGTCCTGCCGTCAAGTGTTGGGAATGACCGAGAGAACCAAAATGACCCAGCGTACCGACAACACCAATTGCTAATAGCAGCAGCACTAGCAAAACCATGCTGCCACCAATACTATAGTGCAGCAAATGCAGCCAACTAGGTCTGGGATGAAAATTTGTTCTTGCCTGGAACATCTGCCAGCCTGTTACGGTCAACAGCAGATAAGCTAGTAGCGACAGACCCATCGACCAGGCTGCTATTTTCCACAACCACAAAAAAGAAGGTAAATCCAATTTATTTTAGACCCAATACAATAGCAGCAATTCTATTTCTAGTAATAGCTTACTAAATGTAGCGATCGCGCGGTTTACTTTCTTCCTTTCGGTAGAATTTGTTTATTTTTCAATTCACTATTTTTTCATTTATTAAAATAGAGCCGCTAAAGTTAGCGACTCCAATGTTAGTTAAACCGATGATCTAATCAATAGTCGTTAAAAGAGGGGATTTAAAATTTCTTTGACTTAGTTTATCTTTTTGTTCTACCGATCGCGCTGCTGGACGATCCATTTGTGCTTCTGCTTTGCTTTCTTCTAACAAGCACAAGCGTTCGCAAGGAATATTATCTGACAAAATAGCACTCGCCATCATGCCCGTGTGAATTTCTAGTGTTGCTTTAGGTGGCGCTTCAAATACAAGGCGTTGACCTGGAAACACAACTCGTTCAAAATACCAGTTAGGGATATTTGATATTCGAGCAATTTGAATCTTGCTAGTTGCGTTTACATAGCAGCAAAGAAGTCGGTCGGACTGTTCGGGTGGTAGGGAATCTAATATTTGAGCCATAACAGCTAAGGGCATGAAAGCCACTTTTATTTGATTACACATATAAGCTAACACTTAGCGATCCCCGAGTGTTGTAACTCCTACTACCAACTGATAACTTAGCTCGAATTTGTTGTCGCCTCTATCTATAGATATAAATTGATAGAAGTTAAACTTATCGGCTTTCCGATTTAGCAACCAATTGTCTGATAAATTTTTGATTTGATTTTTGCATTTAACCGCACAAAATTGGTTGACTGTAAATGATTTATGCGTTAAGGCAAAATACCAACTTATTCACGAGCGGCAATTGAGGGATCGTGCCGAGGTGACGCAAATCCAGCGATCCTAGAGGCGATCGCGTCATATCGAGCAGCGATCGCCTCTAGCTACGACAACTCATTATCTCCGATCGACCTACCACTAAGACAAGCTCGATGTTATCGTAAAGTTATATGAAAATTATTTTCAGAAATCTCTTTAATAGGGGCGCTTAGGCTCGTGAGTGAGGGCGAACTTGGAAGCTATCTAGACATGAGTTGGCTCAGCTTCACTCAGCAGCGCTGCTACTCGAACCTTGGTAAACTCTAACCTCAAACGATCGAGATGGAAAACCGTATTCTCTACGTTCGCCTTCCGTGCAACCCTATATTTCCGATTGGGGTTGTTTACTTGGCAGATCACGTTCACAAGCTTTTTCCCGAAATCGAACAGCGAATTTTTGACTTAGGGACAGTCCCACCACTCGACTTTAATTCCGCCTTAGATACTTGTATCGACGAATTTCAGCCGACGCTTTTAGTATTCTCTTGGCGAGATATTCAGATTTATGCCCCAGTAGGTGGTAGGGGTGGTAATCCCTTGCAACATTCCTTTGAGTTTTTCTACGCCTTCAATCCGTTAGTCAAATTTCGCGGTGCAACCGGATTGCTGCGATTGGCAGTTTCCTATTACAAGGAACTCTGGCGCAATCAAGGACTGATTAAACGCGGGCTAAAACGCGCTCAGAAACACCAACCAAATGCCCGTGCCGTAGTCGGTGGGGGTGCAGTTAGTGTATTTTACGAGCAGTTGCAGCATAATTTGCCCCAGGGAACGGTTGTTTCTGTCGGAGAAGGAGAAACGCTGCTAGAAAAATTGTTGCGAGGCGAAGATTTTAGTAACGAACGCTGCTACGTTGTTGGCGAAACTCAACCACGCGATCGCCTAATCCACGAAGCGCCAACACCGCTAGAAAAATCTGCTTGTAACTACGACTATATTGAAAAGATTTGGGCGGAATTCTCCTATTACCTGCAATCTTCCGACTTTTATATCGGCGTGCAAACAAAGCGCGGCTGTCCTCACAATTGCTGCTACTGCATTTACACCGTAGTAGAAGGCAAACAGGTACGGATCAACCCCGCCGATGAAGTCGTAGCCGAAATGCGACAACTATACGATCGCGGCATTCGGAATTTCTGGTTTACCGATGCCCAGTTTATCCCAGCACGGAGATTCATCGATGATGCGATCGAACTGCTGCAAAAGATCGTCGATTCAGGCATGACTGATATCCACTGGGCAGCATACATCCGCGCCGACAACCTCACCCCCGAACTATGCGATTTAATGGTAAAAACGGGGATGAATTACTTCGAGATCGGCATCACCAGCGGTTCTCAGGAACTCGTGCGGAAAATGCGGATGGGCTACAACCTGCGCACGGTGTTGGAAAACTGCCGTGACTTAAAAGCAGCAGGTTTTAACGATCTCGTCTCCGTCAATTACTCCTTCAACGTCATTGACGAACGTCCCGAAACCATTCGCCAAACGATCGCCTACCATCGCGAACTCGAACGGATCTTCGGCGCTGACAAAGTGGAACCAGCCATTTTCTTCATCGGACTCCAACCCCATACCCACTTAGAAGAATACGCCTTTAAAAATGGCATACTCAAACCAGACTACGATCCGATGAATCTCAAACCTTGGACGGTACAAAAATTATTATGGAACCCCGAACCCCTCGGTTCCTTCTTTGGTGAAGTTTGCCTACAAGCATGGCGACAAAATCCCAACGACTTCGGACGGGAAGTGATGAAAATCTTAGAAGAACGCCTCGGCTGCGCCCCTCTCGAAGAAGCCCTTTCCGCCCCTATTCCTACCACTGACAAAAAGCAACTTGTAACAGCGTAAAAAGTCAAAAGTCAAAAGTTATAAGTCAAAATTACCTTTTACCAATGACAAATGACCGATGACCAATGACCAATGACCAATGACCAATGACCAATCATGCTAGAAGGCTCCATCTTACAACAGCTCAAATCAGCACTCGAAAACACGAATCGACCCCTTAACCTGGGTGTCTACTATAAAAACACCTTGGTCGCCCTGTGTCATGCCCTAGAAGACTGCATTTTGGTTTCTGGTAGCCAACCGCTAGTCATTACGGCTTTTCAACGGGGTAAATGGTATCTGCAAGAAGCAGAACGCTACCACGATTTAGCCCAAAAATCCCGCCATGTGGCGATTATGGCAGCTCCAGATACGGGCTTTGCCGACCATCCTACTAGCAAATTACCAAATGTAGACTTAGTAGCGTTGAATCCTGAAGACCCAGTGGCGCAAGAATGGCATTTGATAATTCTTGCGCCTAGCTACACGGCAATGGTACTTTGTCAAGAGTTGTCTGAGGCGGATTACGGAGTCGGAGGTAGACCGACAATTGATTTAGAGCGTAAATTTTACGGTTTTTGGACGTTTGAGCCAGCTAGGGTAGAGAAAACAATCGACCTAGCGATCGCCCACATTAACAGTTACAACCCCGAACTCGCGCAACAGCTCAAATCTCACGTCCAGGCGATCGCCCAAGAGTCTGCCCAAGTAGAACCGGACGATTTAAATACAATCGTTTCTCGCGTGGTCGATTACCTCCAAACCAGCGAATATAGCATCAAGCAGATAGAACATCATCAGATATTAGATAGCAATTTAGTTTCCAACGAATTACAAGCCTTCCTCCGCTTGGGACAACTGATCGACCTTGCCGATACGGGTAACCCCCTCGCAGCCGCAGAAGTCGCCGCGATCGCCGAAATTATGGGGCAATTACTCAATCTTCCCGCTTGGCAGGTCAAACGCCTGCGCCTAGCCAGTCTACTCCATCGCATTGCCCCCCAATCGGTCAACGTGCAGTATGGCGAAGCCCCCAGTTGCCCTCTCATCCCAGCCGCTCAAGTTTTGCGTACCATGCCTCGCCTGAGCGCGATCGCTCAAATTATCAACCATTTCTCAGAACATTGGGATGGTAGCGGAGAGCCAGCTGGTTTGATGGGGGAGACAATCCCGTTAGAATCGCGAATTTTAGGCTTAGTGGCAGACTTTCAGCAGCGTTTTACCCATCTATCCCAATCTCATACCAGAGAGGAAGCCTTATCAACTGCGTTGGCTCAATGTCAGCAAGAACAGGGTAAAGCTTGGGAACCAAAACTTGTAGACACCCTAGAATTACTCGTGCGCGGGATGCAACAGGGTTTAACCTTACCCGTCTCCCCCACAAAAATTAGTAGCAGCATGTGGCTGATCGATGAGGAGCGAGCAGAATTCGGAATTCGGAATTCGGGAGTGGCTAGTGGCTAGTGGATAATAGCCATTGCGACTTAATTTGTCCCCTTTATCCTCTCTCTGCTCCCTGTTCCCTGACAACTGATAACTGATAACTGATAACTGAATATGACTGATTCGATTGCAGCAATTAGAGAAGGAAAAGTTAAGCAATTACCAGGAGCCAATTTAGAGGATGAAGATCTGGCAGGGTTAGATCTGGCGGAAATGAATTTGGCAGGGGCTAACTTAGTCGGAGCCGATTTTTCTGGCTCCAAGTTAGAACGATCGCGTCTGGAAGGCGCTAACCTACTCGGTAGCAAGCTTCGCGGTGCAGATTTACGCGCTAACTTTTTGGGAGCCAATTTGATGCAGGCTGACATGACAAGTGCCGATCTGCGAGGCAGTAACCTCCGAGGCGCAAATTTGATGGGCGCGAAATTATCCCAAAGCGCGATCGCCGGAGCATTTTTGAGTGGGGCAAACCTGATGAGTGCTAACTTACAAGGCGCAGATCTCAGGGGTGCAGACTTACGGGGTGTCAATCTTTCTAATGCAAATTTACAAGGAGCCAATCTCACTCAGGCAGATTTACAGGGCGCTTTGTTAAATGAAGCTAATTTAGAAGAAGCGGACTTGCAGGGAGCAAATTTAGCGGGTGCTAACCTTTCAGGTGCTAATCTTCTGTGTGCGGAGTTGGAAGGAACTAATCTTGTAGGAGTTAATTTGGCTGGTACTTGCTTGTTAGGAACCGTGGTGAAACAGTAACCAGTTATCAGTAATCAGTGACCAGCGATCGATGACTAGCTAATAGTAACCGATACCTAACTATGACTATTTACCAATTAAGCATTGACTTTTTCAGTGTTAGTACTGTAGCCTTGGCATGGCTGCTAGTATAGATTTATATTTTTAAAAAATAAATAGAAATGGCGAGCAGCCGTTTTCGGATGAGCGATCGCCCGACTGGATTTGATTCAATTCAGAATTGCAGTATTTCCCGAACAAGTTCCCGAACTAAACGACCCCTATTTAGTAGGAGTCGATACAGAAAGCGATCGCCAATGCGTGCAGGATTTATTCGTTTGTTTGTAGGAATCAGTAGCATATTTCATCTGGGAAATGGAAGAAATTGAATGACAAACAGTCCTATTCGTTCTCAAGAAGAGTTTCTGGTATTTGGCGCGCCTGTTATTGAAGCAGCAGAAATAGAAGAAGCGATCGCAACGCTCAAAAGTGGCTGGTTGGGAACAGGACCTAAGGTAGCTCAGTTTGAGCGAGATTTTGGGGTATATAAAGGAGCAGATAATGCGATCGCTGTGAATTCCTGTGGTGCAGCACTACACTTGAGCCTACTCGCGGCTTCCTTACAACCAGGAGACGAAGTCATTACCAGTCCCCTGACGTTTTGCGCCACGATCAACGCCATTACTCATGTGGGCGCGACACCCGTGCTAGCAGATGTCGATCCCGTCACGATGAATATCGATCCTGTCCAAGTTCAAGCAAAAATTACCCCTAGAACAAAGGCGATCCTACCCGTTCACTTTGCAGGTAGACCCTGTGATATGGATGCTTTATGTAATCTTGCTTTGCGCTACGGTTTGAAGATAATTGAGGATTGCGCCCACGCGATTGAAACAGAATATAAAGGTAAAAAAACAGGCACTTTTGGCGATTTTGGCTGTTTTAGTTTTTATGCCACCAAAAATATTTGTACGGGCGAAGGCGGCATGATTTTAGCGCGTAACTCCGAAGATGCCACCCGAATCAGAGCGCTGAGCTTGCATGGCATTAGTAAAGATGCTTGGAAGCGGTTTAGTGAAGAAGGATACAAACACTATCAAGTTTTGGAAAGCGGATTTAAATACAACATGATGGATCTACAAGCTGCCCTTGGCATCCATCAACTGAAGCAAGTAGAATCTCGCTGGCAGCGCCGTCAAGAGATTTGGCAGCACTACAATTGCGCTTTTGCCGATCTCCCCTTGGTACTTCCAGCAAAACCAGAACCCCATACTCGCCATGCCTATCACCTTTATCCGGTACTTATTGACGAGCAGAAAGCTGGATGCGATCGCGACACTTTTCTCAATGCGATGACAGCCGAAAACATTGGCGTGGGCGTACACTATCTCAGTATTCCAGAATACGATTACTATCAGCAAAGATTTGGTTGGCAACCAGAAGATTATCCTCAAGCAATGCGAATTGGGCGGCAGACAGTAAGTCTGCCGCTTTCTGCAAAGTTGACTCGCCAAGATGAATTAGATGTCATTCAAGCAGTGAGAAAAGTTCTAGCATCAAGTCAGACTCATGACACTATGAGGGGTGAGAAGAGAGGCACAAGCGAGGGACAAGGAAGACACATAGTAGCGTTCAACCAACAACTGTCAACTGTTAACCATCTTCGCGCAGTGTAGCGGAGCGTTTGCTGTCAACCAACCCAATCTAGGATTGCTGGATGAATGAAACTAGTTTCAGTCATTGTTTTAATTTACGATAGCGAAAAATATATTGCTGCGACACTAGAATCCGTGTTGACTCAGACATATAAATATATTGAAGTGTTGCTTGTTGACGATGGTTCTCCAGATAAGAGTATAGAAATTTGTCAGCAATTTAACGACCCAAGAATTAGAATTATTCGCCAACAAAATCGCGGCTTGCCAGGAGCGAGAAACGCAGGTATTCGGCAAGCAAAAGGAGATTATTTAGCATTTATTGATGGTGATGACTTGTGGCAACGGGATAAATTAGAGCATCACGTCAATCATCTCGCTAATTCTACAGAAGTTGGAGTTAGTTTCAGCCGTTCTGCTTTTATCGACGAAGCAGGTAAATTTTTAGGCTCGTATCAAACACCGAAACTTAAGGGAATTACCCCCTCATATCTAGTGCGGTGTAATCCTGTAGGCAACGGTTCGGCTGCTGTCGTCAGACGGGAAGTCTTTGCCGCGATCGCATTTTCACCTCGCCAATATTCAGACAACCGACACGACACGCTAGACTGCTACTTTGACGAACAATTTCGTTATTCTGGCGGCGATGTCGATCTGTGGTTGCGAATCTTATTGCAAACCAAATGGCAAATTGAAGGAATTCCCGAAGCTTTAACTTTATATCGCGTTCACTCTAGCGGACTCTCAGCTCAATTAGATCGACAATTGGCAGCAGGAGAACAATTAATTGCCAAATTTCATACTTACGCAACCCAACTAGATAGGAATTGGGAGGCGGTGATGAGAGCGTATCACTTACGCTATCTAGCTCGGAGTGCGATTCGCTGGAAATCCGACGCGATCGCGATTCAATTGATGCATCAAGCCATAGCTTCCTATTGGCGGATCGTTCTAGAATCACCACGCCAAACTGTGATGACACTTATTGCGGCTTACCTGTTGTTACTCATTCCCCGCCGCTTGCGCGCTCATTTTGAGGTCATAATCGGACAGCCAACAACAATTTTCCAAAAAGTAAGGACTAGGATAAGAATTCAGAATTAAGCGCTTGCTTGTAAGTTGTAAGTCGGAATTCCACTATCTCTAACTACTCTTTAGATAGAGAAACTCTTATTCTTATGGAGGTAGTGGCAATGTTGTGATTGGGTGTAATCTTTATTCTGTATTCAAACAGAAATACAGAGCCGTCCTATGTTTCCAGAATTCTCGCCACAACCTCGAATCCTGACTAGTCAAAAGCAACATTTACAAACTTGCTTTAATTTACCAACACATGATGAGCGCGTCGAACGAGTTTTTCGCGAAGTGAATAACTTGTTTGCTAGTCAAGAAATTCAGCAACGCTTATTAGAAAAAAGACAACGAGTCGAGCAAAAGAAAAGCCGTGGTTGATGCCAGACAACTTGGGGCTCGATCGAGAGATATAAAAGCGCTCGCGCCTACGAGAAGAACGATTAACGCGACTTGTGGCTAAATCTTCTCATGCCCAAAGCGAGCGCGCCTAAAAATAACATTCCCATTCCACCAGCGAGAGGATTGCGATCGATACCAGTTAACCATTCTGGGACGCGATCGTTATATTGCACCATTTGCCCGACATTAATTGCGTAATAACCCCAAATTAACCCAGCATGAAGACCAATTGGTAAACCCAAACGACCTTTGCCACAGCGTCTTGCCCATACAAGAGTTAAGCCTAACAACACCAAAGCTGGAAATTGCAGCAGGGTTCGCCGAATTTCTGCTAGTGGTTTAATAAAGTGCAGTGCGGCAAATATGCAAGCATTCGCCCAGAGTGCTGTCCGAGGATGGTAATCTCGCTGTAACTCATCTAACAGCCATCCCCGGAAAAGTAACTCTTCCGCAAAACCATAAGCTAGAGCAACGATTAACCCTTCAACGACAAATCGCCATAAAAAAGTAGAGGGTTGTCGCCACCATAGCAAACCCAACCAGCTTTCTAGCAAAAATAAGCTTAAAACACTAGCGACCCCAAGCCCCAAACCTATCAGTAGCTCTTGCCTATTCTGCCTAGTTGTAACCAAACCATATTCTTGTAACACGTGTGGCTGACGATAGATAGACTTTCCCCACAGCCGCAACAGGATAATAAATATCCCATATAGGAACGGCAAGGTGAGAATATTCACTAAGTTTTTGTCATCCACCCACCAATGAATCGGTGCAGCTACAGGCAACCATAGTAGCAGCAGTACTAAGATAAAAATGACCAGCCTCAAGGGAGCTGGGTAGAGGGCTATTCTGGCAAAATTGAATTTTAACAATTAGCAAGTAGTGAGTAGTGAGCGGGGAGTAGTAAGTGGTAAAAGATTCTACACTTATGACTTACTACTTATGACTTCCTATTTACTCATCTGGCTCAATCGTACTGGTCAAACCATGATTTTTGAGGGTTTCACAGTAAAACTCAGCGTGTTCTTGAGCGCAGGTAATGACTAAAGCGATGCCATTTGTATGGGCTTCCATCATAATATCTACTGCTTGTGGCTGGGTGAGGCTGGGTACAGTCTGCATCAATACCTGCACCACATGCTCCATAGGATTAAAGTCATCATTATGAAGCAACACGCGATACCGAGGTGCGAGTTTACGAACTGTTGAACGCTGCTCCAGGGTTTCGACGGACACTGCTTACTCCTCTTGTTCTGACTAACGACTTTTGGTTTAAATCTCGATTGAAACTGATTAACTTATTAAATATTTATAGCATCGAAATCCAACGACCGTAGCGATCGCACATGACTGAAGAACTGGAGGCGAGCTGTGACGAACTCTTTATGTGACTTTCAACCGCGACAAATCGTTTGTACAACCCATCAAGCTACTCACCTATATGCTGAAGTCATTCAAGTAGTGGAATCGCGCCAAATTGGGTGGTTTCGACCTTTACTACTCGTGGAATTTTTTGACGATGAGCAGCTATCGATCTCACCAACACTACTCGACCTCCGTTCTGGAGCCGATCTTCTCTGTCCTCCCTCTTTATTCCGTCCGGCAATTGATACTGAGGTCATACCGTTGCTGATGCAATTGTCAGCTTGGGAACCGCCATTAGAGCACGATCCGGTTGCCTTCAAACGATTGCATCAATTCATTCAACAGGCTTTGCTGCTTGACGAGAAGTGAAGAGGTTGTTAGTTATTGGTTGTTGGAAACCGATCGCTGGTTGCCACTCGTTGCCTGCTGCTCAAAAACTTCTGATATTTCCATTTGAATTTCTGATGCAATCTATAGTAATTTCTAACGATTGATGGGAACTTGGTTGCTATCGTTAATTTCTCATGGCTTAGAATTGGCGATCGGCTGTTGCATAAGTCTTTTGCAAATCAGATCGAATTATCAGAATGCGATCTTTACGGTTAATAACATTCAGAATTCTGATGCTTCAGGATCGGAATTATCAAAAATTAATATGTATTTGAGGAACAAATTGTCTTGTTTTTCGGTCGCGGGGATTTAACCTTCAGACTAGTATCTACTGACAATTGACCGTTATGGATCTCAAGCTATCTATCTAGTGAGTTAGACTCAACTGTATACTCAGTCACACAAACTAGAAAAATCAAGTCAAACTGCTTGCTCTTCTCGGTTTCTACCATCTGGTAGATGTTGATGTATCATGCCAGTAGCGTAGAATCTAGAAATCATTTAACCTGGCTATGTACGAGAGATTGACCTCAATAAAAAGTCAGCAAAAGTTAGTCCTACTGCACGAGATCGCTTGGCAAAAGATTGTTTTCCACGTGAAATTGGTCGATCGGTAGGATGATTCCGCTGAGTGGTATTCTATTGGTACAAATTTCAATCGCTAATTTGAATCAATCGAGTACTATGTAAATAATTGATGAAGATGTTCTCGTTGGTATAGTTAAATACTTTTCTTTTAGAATAAACGCTGGTAGCTTGGAATCACAATGAATGATTTAATAAATATTTAAGATTTAAGTAACTAAAGAGCTAAATAGAAAAAGCAAGACAAAAGGAAAAATACTTCATATAATAGACCCATTTGATTTCATTAAATTTCGATTTCATCCTATTCAATTTAACCCCATTCGATTTCACCAATTTGCACGGAAGCGTTAATGATGCAAACAATGACTGCTCCTAGAGCTACAGTAATTCGCCCTAACGGTCACTTTAATGCAGCGAATGCCGCTGACTTTCAGCAATACCTGACCGCAGAAGTTACACAGGCAACACACGACTGTGTGGTCGTCAACCTAGAACAAGTAGAGTCGATGGATAGTGCCGGTTTGATGGTATTAGTTCATGGATTGAGAGTGGCACAATCGCTCGGAAAAAGTTTCCACCTTTGCTCTGTTGCACCTTCAATTCGGATTATCTTTGAGTTGACTCAACTAGATAGCGTATTTGAAATTTTAGATACACCTATAGAGGTTACAGCAGCTTAGCGGGAAGCTAGGTGCGAGCAATTTATGACTATTTGATATATGACTGTCTGATGTTTCGCAGCAGCAGGTACTGTTCTTCCAGCCGCGATCGCCGATTGATGCTAGCTTTAGAGTGATAAGTCAGGGATTGGCACGAGAGGCGCAAAGTGGCAGTTGCAGTAGAAACATTACTAACGGCTGAGATTCAACGTCCAGCTCGCTATTTAGGTAACGAGCTGGGAGCTATACGGAAGAATTGGCAATCGGCAGATGTACGCTGGGTACTGACATATCCTGAGTTGTATGAAGTTGGTGCATCTAATCTAGGGCACGTCATTCTATACAATATTTTGAATGCACAGCCTCGCCAAATGTGCGATCGCGCCTACCTCCCAGCGCCCGACCTAGCAGCAAAGCTACGCGAGACGCACACCCCCTTATTTGCTGTTGAATCGAGAAGATCGTTAACAGAATTTGATATTTTAGGCTTCAGCCTCAGTTACGAGTTAGGAGCTACCAATATTTTAGAAATGTTGGATTTAGCTGGTATTCCTCTAACTTGGCGTGAAAGAGCTGAGGGAGCTAAGAGAGATAAGAAAGCTGGGGGAGCTGAGGGAGAAAAACCAAGCGCCACTCACCACTCAAATACCAACTACCAATTACCAACTACCAATTACCAACTACCAATTACCAATTATCCACTCATTTTTGCAGGCGGGCAGACGGCAACATCAAACCCCGAACCCTATGCTGATTTTTTCGATTTTATTGCTTTAGGTGACGGGGAAGAACTGTTACCGGAAATTGGTTTAGTCGTTGCAGAAGGCAAGGCAGCAGGGTTAAATCGAGAAGAACTTTTGCTGGATCTGGCGCAAATCCCAGGGGTCTACGTGCCGCGATTTTACGATCTGGCAATAGATGGTTCCATTCACCCTAATCGTCCAGACGTTCCAGAGAAGATAATTCGGCGCGTTGCTACGCCCATCCCAGCGTATTCTACAGGCTTAGTTCCTTACGTCGAGACAGTCCACGATCGCCTCACGATCGAAATTCGGCGCGGTTGTACTCGCGGCTGTCGCTTTTGCCAACCAGGAATGCTCACTCGTCCCGCACGGGACGTAGAACCGGAGCAGGTTGTCGAGGCGATCGAAACGGGAATGAGGGCAACGGGATACAACGAATTTTCCCTGCTTTCCCTCAGTTGTTCCGACTATTTATCTCTTCCCGCTGTAGGGATGGAGATTAAGAACCGCCTGCAAAACGAAAATATTTCCCTTTCGCTTCCTAGTCAGCGAGTAGACCGTTTCGATGAAAATATCGCAAATATTTTGGGGGGTTATCGCCAAAGCGGGTTGACCTTTGCCCCAGAAGCTGGAACCCAACGGATGCGAGATATCGTAAATAAGGGCTTGACGAATGAAGAATTATTGCGAGGCGTAAAAACAGCTTGGGAACAAGGCTGGGATAAAATCAAGCTCTACTTCATGATTGGATTGCCTGGGGAAACAGATGTCGATGTGTTGGGGATCGCGGAAACCGTCGCTTGGCTGCAACGGGAATGTCGCGCCCAAGGTAGAAAACCTTTGGCATTCAATTTAACAATTTCCAACTTTACACCCAAACCCCACACCCCGTTTCAATGGCATTCTGTCTCTACTGGCGAATTCCAGCGCAAGCAAGACTTATTACGCCAAGAGTTTCGTCGCATGAGAGGGGTCAAAGTTAATTTTACCGACGTGCGGATCTCGGCAATGGAAGACTTCATCGGACGAGGCGATCGCCGTTTATCTACCGTATTGCGCCGCGCTTGGGAACTGGGTGCGGGAATGGACTCGTGGTACGACAGCGTAGAGAGAGCGTATAACGCTTGGGGACAAGCGATCGCCGAATCTGGCTTAACCTGGAAGTATCGCCAAGTCGAGCAGGGCGAGTGGAATTTGATGCAAGGGAGCAGGGAGCTGGGACGAGCTGGGAGCAGGGGAGTAGAGGAGCAGAGGGAGCAGAGGGAGCAAAACCTACTTGCTTTTTCGACTCCCGACTCCCGTACGGGCGGGTTTCCAAACCCGCCCCTACCGACTCTCGACTCCCTAGATCGCCCTCTACCCTGGGATCGGATCGACACGGGGATCGAGAAAAAGTGGCTTAAGGAAGATCTGCAACGCGCTATGGAGGCTGCAACCGTCCCCGATTGCTCTTTTGATGGTTGTTCTCACTGCGGCGTTTGTGGAATCGATTTCGGTCACAACATTGTCATCGAACCACCATCAATTCCCCAATTTGCCGGACAGTACGTTCCTAACAATACCAAAGTTCAAAGACTGCGACTCCGGTTTGGCAAGCTGGGAGATATGGCGCTAGTGAGCCATCTCGACTTGATGCGCCTGTTCGATCGCGCCGTCCGACGAGCCGCATTGCCCGTATCCTTTACAGCCGGATTTAGCCCCAGTCCGAGGATTTCTGTAGCGTTGGCTCTTCCTTTGGGAGTAACGAGTAGTGGGGAGATTGTCGATTTTGAACTAACTCAAATCATCGATCCCGCAGTTTTCCGCCAACAACTGAGCAGTCAGTTACCAACAGACATACCTATATACGATGCGATCGCGCTCGATTTAAAAGCACCTGCGGCAATGAAAACTCTAACGGGAGCAGAGTACATCCTGACAATAGCGCCAACTCAAACGACAAAACCGACACAATGGCAAGAATGGTTAGACACAATTAAGCACTCAACCGAAATTTGGTGGGAGCAGACGACAAAATCTAAGAAAACTTATCAGGTGAACTTGCGCGATCGCCTATTTGAATTAGAATTAGTTCCACCACATAACCCAGATACAGGAGAACCAGACAATACCTTTGACTTGCGCTATACGGGTAGTTGCTCTCAAGACGGCAATCACCTGAAACCAGAACACGTCACGTTCATGCTAGAGCAAGTTGCCCGCCAAGAAATCCAACTGCTTCACATCCATCGCCAGCAACTCATCTTGCAGTGAGCAGGGAGCAGGGAGCAGGGAGCAGGGAGTAGGGAGTAGGGAGTAGGGAGTAGTTACTTACGACTTACGAATTACGACTTCTCCAATTAATTGCTTTTTCTCAAGCATGAGTTAAAATTGAGCTAACAGAAGTTTTCTAGCGCTGCATTGGATTTCCGATTCGCTCTCCCAAATGGGACAGTAGCGCAAATTATTGAGAAGCATCCACGATTCTTTTGCATAGCACTTGAAACGGAGCGGTCGTCTCATTAGTCGCTAAGAGCGTTTCTTGAAGCCAGTGACAGGCAAAACAGGCTTTTTAGGTGTCTGTGAATTAGGTGTCTGCGAACTAATATTGTGCTCCTGTCCGTAAATTAAGGATGAGAGACAAGATTAAAACTACAAAAAATGCTCGGTTCTCAGAGCAGACTTATGTATGCAGCAGTTTTGAAAACATTTTGTTATGCTTTTAAACTGCCAGCATCTTTAGATTTAGTTGCGATCGAGCGTGGTGAGCGCCACTATTATTTCCAGCAGCGCCTACCTTCAGTCAATCGAAGCGAGAGAGGAGACCTCAAAGCTTCTGATGCTGCGAATTTTTGAGGGAATTGAATGCCAAAACAAATTATCATAGCAGAGCAGCATCACATTGCTGCTGTTTTTTCAGAAGATCAAATTCAAGAACTCGTCGTTGCTACCGGACGACATCAAGTTGGTGATATTTACCTCGGTGTCGTAGAAAACGTTTTACCAGGTATAGATGCAGCTTTCGTAAACATTGGCGATTCAGAACGAAACGGTTTTATCCACGTTACCGATCTCGGACCGTTAAAGCTGAAACGGACTGCGGCAGCGATTACAGAACTACTTGCACCGCAGCAAAAAGTCTTAGTCCAGGTGATGAAAGAGCCGACGGGCAATAAGGGACCCAGGCTCACGGGTAATATCACTTTACCCAGTCGCTACGTAGTTTTGATGCCGTTTGGACGGGGAGTTAACTTATCACAACGGATCAGAAATGAAAACGAACGCAACCGCTTGCGGGCTTTAGCAATTTTAATTAAACCTGCTGGCATGGGTTTGTTAATTCGTACCGAAGCCGAAGGCAAGCCAGAAGAAGCAATTATTGAAGATCTAGAGGCGATCCAAAAACAGTGGGAAGAGGTGTTACTGAAAGCGCAATCTACCCGCGCTCCCTCTTTACTTAACCGCGATGACGATTTCATTCAGCGCGTCTTGCGAGATATGTACGGTTCGGACGTAAATCGCATCGTGGTAGACTCTGCTACCGGACTCAAGCGGGTCAAGCAATACTTGATGAACTGGGGTGGCGGACAGCCGCCTCAAGGGTTATTGATCGACCACCATCGCGATCGCATTCCCATTTTGGAATATTTCCGCATCAATGCCGCAATTCGCGAAGCCCTCAAACCGCGAGTTGAGTTGCCTTCTGGCGGTTATATCATTATTCAACCGACGGAAGCATTAACGGTCATTGACGTAAACTCTGGTTCCTTCACTCGTTCCGCTACGGCAAGAGAAACCGTATTGTGGACGAACTGCGAAGCGGCAACAGAAATTGCCCGACAGTTGCGTTTGCGTAACCTGGCAGGGGTGATCGTGGTAGATTTCATTGATATGGAATCGCGCCGCGACCAGTTACAAGTCTTAGAGCATTTCAATAAAGCCTTAAGAGCGGACAAAGCCAGACCGCAAATTGCTCAACTGTCAGAATTGGGTTTAGTCGAACTGACCCGCAAACGCCAAGGTCAAAATATTTACGAACTCTTCGGGCGCACCTGTCCTACATGCGGCGGCTTAGGGCATGTCGTACACCTGCCAGGAGAATCGGAAGAACGCGAAGTATCAATGCCACCAGCAGCACGAGAACCCGAATGGTCAGCCCCACAGCCAGCACGGGACTCATATCGCGTCATGCCCAACCCTCGGTCAGTAGAACCCCGCGAAAGTAGTAGTAGTAGTAGTAGTAGTTGGGGATTGGAAGCAGAAAGTTTTAGTAACGACTTCGATAGCGATCGCCAAGACTTAATGCCGATCAACCATCCCAATTATCAAGAAATTGGCGACGCGGCGGGGAATAATCGGCGGCGGCGGCGGCGGCGCATCGGCGAGGGGGGCTATAAAGAAGAAAATCCACGGGCAACGGCTAATTCACTTACCCTGCTCAACGACCGAGATACAGAACCAGAAGTAGAATCGGAAGGGGCAATTGCCGCTGAAGTTTCCTATGGCGATCGCCGCGATGCCGCAGGCGGAACGCTAAGTCGCGACCATCGCGGCTGGGTAGAAAAACCAGAGCGGTCTAAACCCATAAAGCCGGAACCTGTCAAAGTCGCGATCGATCCACCAGAAACAATTGTGGTGGAAATGACACCCGAGGAACAGGAAATTTACGCCGTCATGGGCGTATCGCCCCTAGTACGCTTAGACAGGGAAGTGAAAAATCCCAAATCTGCGATCGTGCAAGTCGTTTTGCCTGGGCAAGCACCTCCTTTGCCTCAAAGTGAAAATGGCACAATGTCCGATTCAGAAGTATCTACCATTAACATTGACAGCGTGGCTGCTGCCGATACTCCGGTTATAGCTGCAATTCCTGAAATCACTGAATCGGAACTACCAGCGACAGTAGACAGCGAAACCGATCGCAAAACTCCAGTCCGTCGCCGTCGCCGTCGTTCTTCGGCAGATGGTGACGAGTAGATTCCGTGTCAATATCTCTCCAAATCCTCTTAAAAAGGGGGATTGTGTATAGTGTAGGGTGGGCGATGCCCACCTACTTTTTTCGATTGACTATTATGGCTGAGTCATCGTCCATTCAAAAACTGAAATCTAAAGTTCAAAATGGTATTACCCAGGACTTTGACTCAGGTTTAAGCGATCGATACTCTATCCTCATAGCTGGAGTAGATGAAGTAGGCAGAGGCGCTTTATTTGGTCCGGTGGTAGCAGCGGCAGTAGTTTTACCCCCATCAGCCTTGAAGGAATTAGTAGCAGCCCAGATTAGAGATAGCAAAAAACTATCGTGCGCTCGCCGTTTGAAATTAGCAGCCCATATTTGTCAGGTAGCACTTGATTGGCAGATTGGTTTTGCGACCTCTGCCGAAATCGATCGCATTAATATCTTGCAAGCATCGTTACTAGCCATGAAACGGGCAGTCCTGAAACTGAAAATTCAGCCCGAACTATGCTTAGTCGATGGCAGACAACCCATTAAAGATTTATTTATCCCGCAACAGGCGATCGTCAAAGGAGACGAGCAATCTTTGGCGATCGCCTCTGCTAGTATCGTGGCTAAAGTGTGGCGCGATGCCCTAATTACTCGCCTTGCAGTCAAATATCCCCAGTACGATTTAGTCACAAATAAAGGATACGGAACTCAGCGACACATTAAGGGATTGAAACAACACGGTCCCTGTCGCTTGCATCGGCTGTCTTTTCGTCCCTGTCAAGTGAGGGAGCAGGGAGTAGGGAGCAGGGAGTAGGGAAGAGTTGTTGACGGTCAGTGGCTGGTTGACTACCTCAAGCCTCGCTTACTGGTAACTGATAACTGGTAACTGGTAACTGATTTTGATTGTCGTTCACCCAACTGCGGTAGTCGGTCAAAAGTTGATGTAACAAGCGTTGCTTAATCGTCACCAACACGCTTTTGAGCAAGCCATTGCCAGTAGTCTCAACAATTGGTTGGGGTGTCATATTCAAAGGAAAAGGCAGTTCAACCTTTACCTCTAGATCGGCTTTACCTTTCAGTAAAGTAATATTCTGATGTTGATAAGGAGCTAAATGACCTTGAAGGTTTAACTCAAACCGTTGGTTAATGTAATCTAATCCCAAAATTTCACAAGCAACCGATCGCAAATTCACCGTACCGTTCGGTTCTGTCCACACTTTCAAGTCTGCGGTTGGTTGAATGTTCAGGGTCATAAATGAGAGCGGACGGATCTTCAACCGAAAGCTTTCACAATCTAACTGCTCGATCCGGCTGGGGTCTACCAGAGCTTTTACCAAACGTTGGGGTTGACGCAGGTAGTGTTGGATCGGTACGGGTTGTTCTGGGACAACAATTTCAACAGACTGAGAGGCGGTGAACCGAGTATACATGGGTTGCAATGTTGCCTATAGAGAGAATTTATAGTTTCTTTAAGCCCATGAGTTCATCCTACTGGAATTCAGTCCAAAAGATGAACGAATCATGAAGGTAATCTTTACACTTGTTAACGATTATAAAGTACTATGAAGTTCTTTGCTCAAATCAGTGGCTAGTGGCTGGTGACTAGTGGAACCAGAATTGCTCCCTTGTCCCCCTTGTCTTCCCTCTGCTCCCTGCTCCCTGCTCCCTACTCCCTGCTCCCTGCTATATTGAGTTATGACTTTTAGCGGCGCTAGCAGGCGAACATGACCGTATCGATTGCCCATTTGGGACCTAGTGGCACTTATTCCGAACAAGCTGCGATCGCCTATCGCGATCGATTGCAACAGGAAGGACAAGAGACAGCCTTGCATCCCTACCCCAGCATTCCTCAAACCCTCAAGGCTGTGGCGCAAGGAGAAGCACAAATTGCTGTCGTACCAGTCGAGAATTCGATTGAGGGCAGTGTTGCCGTTACTTTAGATATGATGTGGCTGTTGGATACTCTACAAATTCAACTGGCTTTAGTCTTGCCAATTGCCCATGTTTTGCTTTCCCACGCTCAAAGTCTGGATACGCTGCAAGTCGTCTATTCTCATCCTCAAGCACTGGCACAGTGTCAGTTGTGGTTCACGCAATTTTTGCCACATGTCCAATTGATTCCGACAAATTCTACAACTGAGGCATTACAGCACTTAGAGCGGGAGAAAACTGCGGGGGCAATATCTTCTCTACGGGCAGCAAAACTTTATAACTTACCCGTGTTAGCTAGTGGTATCTCTGACTATCCCGATAATTGCACGCGGTTTTGGGTACTCAGTCGTCAGTCCTCAACCGTAGGCAGTCACACGTCTCTAGCTTTTAGTTTACCTGCCAACGTTCCAGGTGCATTGGTAAAACCGCTTCAGGTATTTGCCCAAAGAAATATCAATCTCAGTCGGATTGAGTCTCGTCCGACTAAGCGATCGCTAGGCGAATATCTCTATTTTATTGACTTAGAAGGCGACTCTCATAACAGTGCTGTGGAGTCAGCTTTAACAGAATTAACGGCACATACAGAAATCTTAAAGAATTTTGGCAGCTACAAAGTCGTGCTGCTCAACCAAAACAACTAGGCAGGATGAAGAGAGAATAGCAATTTTTCACAAGTATGGCGATCGCTTTCATATGTGTGGCGATCGCATTGCAATACTTAGAAACATTAGCACTAGCGATCCACTGATATGAGATCCTAAAAAATAGAAAACGCGATTAATAATGATTTAAGAAAATGGCACAACAGCAATCGACCGTTGTTATTACAGGAACTTCTTCGGGTGTTGGTTTGTATGCAGCAAAAGCCTTCGCTCAACGAGGTTGGTATGTCGTTATGGGATGTCGGGATATACCCAAAACAAAAGCTGCGACTCAGAGTGTCAGCATACCGGAAGATAGCTACACGATCATCCATCTGGACTTAGCTAGCTTAGAGAGCGTGCGACAGTTTGTCAAAGACTTTCGGGCAACAGGCAGACACCTAGATGCTCTGGTTTGCAATGCAGCAATCTATATGCCCTTACTCAAGGAGCCATTACGCAGCCCAGAAGGATATGAGTTAAATGTTGCTACCAATCACCTCGGTCATTTTCTCCTATGCAACCTCATGTTAGAGGATTTGAAGAATTCGCCAGCTGCGGATAAAAGGCTCGTCATCTTGGGAACCGTAACCCACAATCCAGACGAACTGGGTGGGAAGATTCCACCGCGTCCAGATTTAGGGAATTTAGATGGTTTTGCAGCTGGATTTAAAGCCCCAATTTCGATGATTGACGGTAAGAAATTTGAACCCGTCAAAGCTTACAAAGATAGTAAAGTGTGTAACGTATTGACGATGCGAGAACTACACCGTCGCTATCACGACTCCACAGGAATTACTTTTACGTCTCTTTATCCTGGTTGTGTTGCCGATACACCACTATTCCGCAACCACTATCCGCTATTTCAAAAACTCTTCCCATTGTTCCAAAAACATATCACGGGAGGATATGTATCTCAGGAGTTGGCTGGCGAACGGGTAGCTGCTGTAGTTATCGATCCTGAGTACAAGCAATCTGGTGCTTATTGGAGTTGGGGAAATCGTCAGAAGAAAGAGGGAAAGTCCTTCGTACAAAAAGTTTCGCCCCAAGCCCGCGACGATGAAAAAGCTCAGAAAATGTGGGATTTAAGCGAGAAGTTAGTGGGAATAGGGGTTCCGGTGTAGGCTATAGCTTTCTAAAATTGAGCTAAATTTTAAATGCGATCGCCTGTCTTTTTTAGGATGGGCGATCGCATTTGCCACTAAACGAAGCATTAAAAGTGGCAGCTTTACGCTACAAGCCAATAAAGTAGCGATTACAGGTTTAGATTAGGATGAGGGGTATTGAAGATTTAATATGTCAACCACCATCCAAGAAATTTATACTCAAGTTATTCGCACTTTGTCACCAGCAGAGCGGTTACGCTTGGCAACACTGATTTTAAACGATCTCGTACAACACGATGCCGAGCTTGTTGACCAAAGCGATACATGGACAGAGCAAGATCGACTTGATTTAGTGGCTTTTTCCATGCAGTATGCTGAAACGAGCTATCCTGAAAGCGAGGAGTTAGCCTAGTGACATTCGATCCAGGTGATGTTGTCACTGTTGATTTTCCTGGTGTCACAGGTGTTAAACGTCGCCCTGCTGTCGTTTTGTCTTCAGCAACGTATCATGCAAATCGTCCTGATATAATAATTGGGCTGATTACAACACAAACGACTGGGATAGGTGTAACCGATTATGTACTTCAGGATTGGCAAGTAGCAGGTTTACGGGTTGCATCTATTTTTCGGAGTTTCATTGTGACGTTGCCTTCCTCTGCTAACTTAGTTTGTATCAGGCATTTATCACAGCGCGACTGGCAAGGCGTTCGAGCTTGTGTAAATATAGCTCTTGCAGAATTAGACAATTCAAATCTCTCGTCAGAGTCATAACCGTGAGTTTTGTTGTTACGGTCGCCTCTCCTCAAAATTAAAGAAATTTAGAATATGCGATCGCTTTACCCAATATTTTGATTCAGTCTAATCCAGTAAATATAAGTTTTTTTTGTTTGGTAAGAATAGTGCTTAAGACGGATCGCGTCTTGTACTTGTTCGAGCAGCTTTTTCGGACGCTGTTCCATAGGATGTTATACAGAAAAATTCCGTTTAAGACTCGCGATCGGGATGTTATACAGAAAAATTCTGTGTCACACCAAGGGATATACGGAAAAATTCCAGATAATCCTCTCGTGAAGGGTAGTTATACGGAAGAATTCGGTATAATCCTCGAATAGGGATGTAAAAAAGAAATTGTCCATATATTCAGACAAAAAGTAGCTGTAATGCTTGATATATCTCGATCTAGAAAAAGATTATATGGAAACTTTCCGTATGATAAATAGTTATACGGAGCAATTTGCAGAATATAGTATCCCGTGCTTAAGAAAGTGCGTTACATAGGGATAAAGGCTTCAATAGGAGATTTAGTAGCTGTATGTTCAAATCTGAAGCTGACTTAATCACCAGCAGTTTATTAAATGTCAATAAGGATTATTACACATGTTACAAGAATGGTTTGCCAGTTCGCCAAATATCTGCTCCAGAAATCATTGAGCAGATGCTCCGAATGCTTCACCCCTATTCAGGCAATTTTATTCTTGAGATTGGTACTGGTTCTGGTTACAGTACAGCCATTCTAGCTGACATTGTTGGAGAACGTGGAGCCATTGTCTCTGTTGATATTGATGGCATCATGGTTGAACGGGCTAATCTGCTCCTTCAGCAGGATGGGTACACAAATGTGCGTGTAGTCGTTGGAGACGGAAGAGACGGTCAACTAGATAAGGCTCCATACGATCGGATCATTGCTTGGGCTTCGGCGGAAAACGAAGTGCCTTTTCCTCTAGTGGAGCAATTAGCAAACAATGGCATATTAGTCTGCCCACTCCGAAAAGAAGATAGTTCATGGGTTGCTTCTTTTAGAAAAAATGAGAAAGGCGACCTAGAGGAAATCGAGAAGATATCAGGGGGTTTCATTCCAATGACTGATGCTCCTTGGTACCCATGGCTTGACGACGAATAGAATTACTACCAGCATTGTTTAGTAAATCCGTATAACAATCCCGTTGCACACCGACCGTATAGAGTTTGTTCGTCGTGTTCGGGAGGTTAGTAGCAGCGGGTGAAGCGAGCCGTTAAATCACTGAATTATCGATGAGAAAATGACGAAAGATTATCTATGAAATACGATCGCACCCCCAGTTTTAAAACAGAATGCGATCGCACTTATTATGAATAAGAAAAATACAGTTGAGCGACTTCACTAACTTCTGATGCGCTACACTTAATGTATCTTCAGGAGTGGTAACTTGTCAACGCAGAAATAGTTAGAAATGACAGTATTCCTTTGTCAGGTGCTTTCTAATTTCTACCAGCCAATTCAAGTTTTTCGTTACGATCGAAAGTTAAAAACGCTTTACATCCAGGCTGGAAGGACTGATGAAATTACGCTGATAATATAAGAGGATGGAAACTGGAATTTTGTACCATGATGCCAGACTTATACCAAACGACAAATGCTGAACTAAAGCAATATATTTCTGTACAATGAAGATGAAGCATTTCGAGCTGCTTTGGAAGTTTTAATGAGCCGTCGTAACCCTGCAAATCTTCAGCCTTATCCCTTTGACCTGCCCGATCCTGAAGCTGAAGTCACGGCTATTTTAATAGAGAAATTGAAACAGGCTGAGTAGAACAGTAATATAGTGCGATCGCCTCTCCTCACAAAAACAAGCGATCGCGCCATGCAATACAAGTTGCGTCGCTGACTGTAGCGATCGAAGATAAATATTTAGGTAGTGCGATCGCACCTCATGGCTCGATAGGATGTTATTGGAACCTATTGCCTGTTTTGATGTCAATGACCGAGCAACGCGATCGCGAATTGCCCTCGTCCGACCGAATCACACATGAGACAGTTAAAGAGTCTCAGAGTGACGGGATTCATGCTGTCTGGAACCAAACAACAGCAAAGATAATGCAACTTCTGCCTGTAGATCGAGCAGCACAAACGATAGTCAACTGGTTCAGCGTCAGCGATGAACGAGTAGCGGAGATTTTAGCAACGGTACGCGCCGAACTACCCACGACAGAAGCTTTACTCATTGGCAAACCCCAGGCGGGAAAAAGTTCGATCGTGCGCGGCTTAACCGGAGTTTCAGCCGAAATTGTCGGACAAGGATTTCGCCCTCATACGCAACATACCCAACGCTATGCCTATCCGACTAACGATCTGCCGCTACTCATTTTTACCGATACAGTGGGATTGGGAGATGTAAATCGAGAGACGCAAGCGATCGCCCAAGAACTGATTGGCGATCTGCAACAAGCTAGCCATTGCGCTAGAGTCTTGATTCTCACGGTAAAAATTAACGATTTTGCTACCGATAGCTTAAAACAAATTGCACAAACGTTGCGCCAGAAATATCCAGATATACCCTGCTTGCTAGCTGTCAGTTGCTTGCATGAAGTTTATCCTACAGGGACAGCGGATCACCCAGACTATCCACCTCAATTTGATGTCGTGACTCGCGCCTTTAGTGCCATTCAACAGAACTTTAGCGGCTTATACGATCGCGCGGTTCTTATCGACTTTACCTTAGAAGAAGATGACTATAACCCAGTGTTTTATGGTTTAGAAGCCTTGAGAGATACGTTAGCCGATTTGCTCCCAGAAGCCGAAGCCAGGGCAATCTATCAGTTATTGGATGAAAAAACAGGTCAGCAACTTGGCAACCTCTATCGGGACGTGGGACGGCGCTACATGCTTGCCTTTGCGATCGCCGCCGCTACTCTAGCAGCCGTACCTTTACCCTTTGCTACCATGCCCGTACTCACAGCCGTACAGGTGTCGATGGTTAGCCTCTTAGGGAAATTATACGGACAGACATTAACCCCGTCGCAAGCAGGGGGCGTAGTCAGCGCGATCGCAGGGGGTTTCTTGGCACAGGCAATCGGGCGAGAATTGATTAAATTCATTCCTGGCTTTGGTAGCGTCATCGCTGCTTCCTGGGCTGCTGCATATACATGGGCGCTAGGAGAGGGGGCTTGTGTCTACTTTGGTGACTTGATGGGAGGTAAAAAGCCCGATCCGCAGCAAATTCAAGCCGTGATGCGATCGGCGTTTCAATCAGCACAAGAACGATTTAAAGGAATTAAACGTTAAGAAACCAAAAATATTGCTAATTCTTCAGTAGAGCGGATGTTTGATGTACCGGTTCGGTGCAGCATAGATAGTATTATGCAATGCAGTAGTCTTTGAGGCAGAAGAGGATGGTATCTACTTTAAATGAAGCCCTAGAATTTATCGCAAATTACGTGCCACCGAAATCTCCCGATGGTCGTGTTGCTTATCCAATATTGGAAGACGGTCTGAGTTACGCAGAAATTAAGCAAAAGCTGAAAGATTTACCCTTTGACTTACCCACAGAAGTTTACGAATTATATCAATGGAGTGATGGCGGCTTTTTAGGCAACTTACCATATCCAAATCGAAGCGATCGCAGCGAATACGCTAAAATCGACAAATTTATCTCTTTAGGGAGAGCTGTATCCCTGGCGAAAGAGTGGGGGAACGGTGCTTTTCCTCTATTTGAATACGAAGATGGAGATATTTGTTTTACTGTTGGTTCTCAAGTTAAGCAAAGAGTTGCGCCTATCTTTTGTCGCCATAAATCTTCAGTTGCAGAGCAACCGAAATACGATAGCTTGACGACTATGATGGTGAAGCTGGTAGAAGGAATCCAATCGGAAACGAGTAGGAGATAAGCAAACTAATTTACTCTCTATCAATTGGAGTTTGAGCAGGTTTTACATTGTTGCAAAACTCCTATTAAGTTTTATTTTTAACTTAAAAAATCTACTGTAATATGAATTGCAACGCAGATAAAGATAGGTTTTTACGAAAAATATCCACTTAGCGAGCTTCTTTGCGTCTTTGCGTCTAACGCTACGCTTCGCCTACGGCTGATGCGTGACATAAAACTGGATCTTCACTGAGTTTGAAAAATATTTTGTACCATTTTCTTATCCGTACTTGCCGCAGCGCGATCGAGTGCGATAACTTCACTAGCATCCAATCGCCAACCCAAAGCCCCCAAATTCTCCTTTGCCTGCGCTACTGTTTTCGCTCCAGGAATGGGAATAGTGCCTTTACACATACACCAATTAATTGCAACTTGAGACATAGTTTTATTTCTCGAACTTGCGATCTCTTGCAAGCATCCTAACAACGGACGCACTCCTGGTAATAGCTGCCGAAATAATAAACCGCGAATTCCTTTGGGAAATGAACTTTTCTCAGTATACTTTCCAGTCAAGATTCCCAACGCTAAAGGACTATAGGCAATTAATTTGATCCCCAATTCATCGCATACATCTTTAATACCTAATTCGGTAACGGGATAGGTAGATAGCAACGAATACTGAACTTGTAGTGTTGCGATCGCAACGCCGCGATCGCGCAACTTTTTATAGACTTGTTTCAGCCGTTGGGAACCATAATTTGATAAACCAACTCCCCTGACTAAACCTTGTTCGTACAAATCGGCAAGACCATCCAACAGCGCCCACTCCTGCCAAGGGGCATAATTAGCTGTAGACCAATGCATTTGCACCAAATCGACATTTCTACCCAAACGTTCAGCAGAAGCTTTACCAGCCTTAACCATCGATTGACGGGTCAATCTCCAGGGATAAGCAGCTAGTTTAGTGGCAATACAAATATTTTCTTTCCCAGTCCCCTGATATTCTCTCGCAAATCGCCCCAACAGCATTTCGCTGCGTCCGTTTAAGCGCCCAGTACCATAAGAATCACCTGTATCGAATAAAGTCACGCCATTGCTGACACAGAGATCGAATACTGCTTGTAACTGGTCGTCCATGCTTTCATCGTAGCCCCAGAGCAAGCGATTACCCCATGCCCACGTACCGCAGCCCATTTCTGGAAGGTAAAGTTGACGAGTTTGCATACTTTTCTACCCTCGTTTTAGATCCCCCTAAATCCCCCTTAAAAAGGGGGACTTTGAAATGCTGATTCTCTTCATAAAAAGGAGGACTTTGAAATGCTGATTCTCTTCATAAAAAGGAGGACTTTGAAATGCTTGTTCTTCCTTTTTCAAGGGAGGCTTTGAAATGTTTGTTCCCCCCTTTTTAAGGGGGGCTAGGGGGGATCTTCTTACTTCGCGATCGCCTCTTGCAACCGTTGTTTATCTAAATCTTTCTGATGCAAAATCAGCCACGATTCAACGAGATCGGGACCGTGTAAGTCACCAGTGAGGGCAGCACGGAGCGATCGCATCACCAAGCCTTTTTTGACGTTTTGCTCCTTCATCACCTGTTTAATAATCTCCTGGGTGCTGTCTGCGCTTAATTCAGCCCTGCCATCCAGAGCAGTGATAATTCCTTGAACCACATTATCAGCCCCCGCTTGCTTGAGTTGTTCGGTTGCTTCGGCGCTGAATTCTACAGATTTGACAAAGAATAACCGACACATATCCACAGCATCCGGTAGCCGCGTCAAACTCGCACCAACTAAGGCTGTAATTTTTTCCAACCAAGCGCGATCGCCTACCGGATCGAATTCGTATCTTGCCTCTTGCCAATAGGGTATCAGCAGATCGGTTAACTTATCTACGGGCATACTGTGCAGGTATTGACTGTTAATCCAATCTAGTTTTGCCCAGTCAAATTTTGCCCCAGCTTTATTCACGCGATCGAAACTAAAGAGCTTTGCAGCTTCTTCTAAGGTAAATATTTCTTGGGTAGAATCCGGTGGCGACCATCCTAATAATGTCATGTAATTGACGATCGCCTCTGCGACAAAACCCATTTTCTTAAAGTCAGAAATGGATGTCACCCCATCTCGCTTAGAAAGTTTCTGCCCTGTCATATTCAAAATTAAGGGCGTATGGGCAAATTCTGGCACGCTTGCGTTAAAAGCTTCGTAAAGTAGAATTTGCTTGGCTGTATTGGCGATGTGGTCTTCACCACGAATCACATGGGTAATGTTCATATCCATGTCATCCACGACAACGGCAAAGTTATATAAGGGCTGACCGATGTTACCATCCTCCGAGCGACGTGCAATAACCATATCGCCGCCCAAGTCAGTTCCTCGCCAGCGCATCTCTCCCCGTACCAAATCGTTCCAGACAATTTCGCGATCGTCGTCAATCTTAAACCGAATCACAGGACGACGACCTTCAGCCGTAAAAGCTGCTTCTTGTTCTGGAGTTAAATTTCGGTGGCGGTTATCGTAGCGGGGTGCTTCGTTTCTGGCTTTTTGCGCTGCCCGCATTTCTTCCAATTCTGCCTCGGTGGTATAACAGCGATATGCTAAGCCTTTATCGAGTAGGTCTTGTACTCGTTGCTTGTAGATATCTAGGCGATCTGATTGAAATATGGGACCTTCATCCCAGTGCATACCGAGCCAGTTTAAACCGTCGAGAATATTTTGAGTATATTCAGGGCGCGATCGCTCCGTATCCGTGTCCTCAACCCGTAAAATAAACTGTCCCCCATGATGGCGGGCAAACAGCCAATTAAATACTGCGGTTCTTGCTGTACCGATGTGTAAGTTACCAGTAGGACTGGGAGCAATACGAACGCGAATCATAGATCCAGGTGATTTAGGTTAAACCAATGTAGAGGCGTTACATTGAACGTCTCTACATCAATACATTTTAACGGGACTGACGGGGCTCGAACCCGCAACTTCCGCCGTGACAGGGCGGTGCTCTAACCAATTGAACTACAGTCCCTTAGTCGGACGATTTATCATCATGCCATGTCTATTCTAGCTTGTCAAGCACTGTAGTGAATTTTTTTCAGAGGGAGCGATCGCTTCAAGTACTTGTTTCACGATCTTAGGATGTAATACCCTGCCAGCATGGAAAGGAATTACAACCCTGGTATCTTCTTTAAAATAAATTCTGTGACTTCCCCTTGTCCTAAGCAAGATGAATCCAGCATCAAACAATAATTTTTCTGCTTCTTGGGCAGTCAATCGCGGTAACCTAGGCAACTTGTACCTCTAATGTCATTGTCGATATCTCTTTATTGAAAACATCCCGTTTTTCCTCGTCTGAGAGTGTTTCTAGGTAGAGTTCAACTGCTTCTTGAATATTTGCTTTTACTTCTTCCAATGAATCACCTTGAGTTTGGCAACCCTCTAAACCAGGAGAATAAGCATAGTAGCCATGCTCATCTTTTTCAATTACGATACTAACTTTGTAATGCATAACTACATTTCTTAATTAAATTTGTCTTCAGTCCGCAAAGGCGAACTTTGCCTGTGTATTTCCGCGAATTCTATTCGCCTATATTTTGTAATTGTACTATGTTTACATTAACTATTCATCTGCTGAACAATCTTCATTGTCTCTACGCTTACCGTACAGACTCTTGACAGTAAATCGATGACTTGGGCTTTATAATCTGCAAAGCGATAGGTATTGAATTTTTCGGCGATCGTTGGATCTTTAGGTTTCTTTTCTTTATATTGATCTAATATCCATTCTATGGCGGAACGGTTGCCTAAAAGATATTCCCAAGCAATTTTAGGTACGCCTTCTAAAGTTGTGTTTTCGTCTAAAATGATGCTTCCTTCAGTTTTGTCTACTTTCAACTTTGGTTTAGGTGTACGTGTATTATCTCCGCAGGGTATATCAATTTGTTTTAGAGGATAAGATTCGACGGTTTCATAATTGATATGTAAATCCATCAACTGTTTACCCCAGTTCACCCATTTATGAAAGTCTTCATAGAAGGGTAAGCGCGGAAATTCTCGTTTTAGGTTGAGTTCGTATTTTTTTCGATATTCGGGATTGTGTAAGATGGCGTAGGTATAGTGAAAAATATCGAGTTTGGTAATTGCAGCATCGTTGTAATGGATTTGGAATTGTTCTAATCCCCAGTTGGTAATGTTGTCGATGCGGTTTCCTTCTTTGTCGTAGCGGTAGAGAGGAATACATTGAGAATCACCTGTTAGATGTAAATCAATTATTGTATTGCTAGCTAAGCAGTGAAATGATTTGGTATTTCCGATTGCTGAAACAGCTATATATTTATTATCGGGATCATTTTTATTAAAAAGATCGAGCCATTGATAAGTCATTCCATTAAAATGCTTATCAAAGTAAAGACTCATTTTAACAAACGGTCTATATATGCTTTGCTTTATACTTTGAGTATCAAAGCTCTTACTTATATGTCGCTCTAAATATTTCGTAAGTTCTCTATCCCACTTAATATCTAATCTATCCTCGTTGAAGCCAGCAAGTTTATTTTTGTATACCTCTATAAAATAGCTCATCTTTTCAGTTAACCTTTGAGATGAAAAGTCATATACCCATTCATCACGCTGAGTTTTTATACCTGATGAAAAGACTTGAAACACTGCTTGTTGAGCTTTTCCAGTTTTTACATCTTTATCAACTAAAGGTATTAAGTTATCAAAATCATTATCAACCTGGTTAATCCAGTTATGTTTTTTGTCTGGTGTAATATGTTCAAAATCAAGTTGAATAAATTTATTTGTAGATAAAAAATGTAACTTAGCTTCGGCTGTATCAAATTCTGAACGGCGATTATAAAAGATTTTACAGGAATTTAGAGACGCGCTAAAGCGCGTCTCTAAATTTTTTTTCACCATAAAGCATATAGCAACACCTGTTTGAATTCCAAAAACATTATGTGTAGTACCTGAGAGTTTGGGATTCTTTCTTACATCTCCACCTAAATCAATGAGATAAATTTCGCTAAACTCATCAGCAACTATTTTTCTAAATCCATCAAAAGTTCTACCATTGATAAAAGACGAATTTGTAATAAATGATACAACGCCATTCTTACCTAAACGATCCGATGCCCAACGTAAAAATCGAGTATACATATCATATACAACGATCCTGTTCTGAGCTTTGCTCTCTCTAATATATGTATCTTTAATTCTTTTGTCTATCGCTGTGTACGTGCGATTAGCATTATTCTCATTAAAATTCCCTTGTTTAGCATTATATGGAGGATTACCAATAATTACGGAAATGGTTTTGTCATTCTGGCGCTTAATCCTCGCAGTATTTTCCACAGATAGCGCAAACATATCTAGTTGCTTCTCATGAAAACTGGTATGTTCAAGCGTATCGACAAAACAGATATTATCGAACTCCTGATATTCACCCATTTTTTGTTTATAGGTGAACTCGATATTCAAATTTGCAATGTAATACGGCAGAATCGCCAACTCATTGCAGTGAATTTCATTCTTATATTTATACTCAAGCTTATTTTTAGGTAAATACTCAATTAACTCAGTAATGAAAGTACCCGTACCAGTAGCCGGATCGAGAATTTCAACATCTTTATCAGCTAAAATCTTACCAAAATGTTTATGGGTTAAATAATCTACACTTTCAATCATGAACCGAACGATTTCATTCGGCGTGTAGACAATTCCTAACCTGTCAGCCGCCTTCGGATTATATGCTTTGTAAAAATTCTCGTAAACGGCTTTTAAAAACTTCTGCTTCTCATGATGGTTGTAAATATTCGCCGCAGTTCTTCTAATCACTCCATAATAACGCTCAATTGTACCGAGCAAGTTTTTCTTCGTACCACCTGTAAAGAAGGTATCGATAACTCGCTGTAATTCCCGTGCAATATTATTTTCTCTATGAAACTGCGATTCATTAAATATATTAATAAAAATATCTTCAGTCAAAATATGCTGAATCATCATTTCCCGCACATCTAACAACGTGACTTCAGGATTGATTGATTTTTTGCAAATCTCCCAAAAGTTGTTTCTACACTCTCTAAATGCTGCATTACTTTCATTTTGCCGCTCAATTGTATCTCGTAGCGCATCTAGAATTTTTGGTAAATCTTGTTTAAAAGCTCCAATTGCAGTCCGAAAATCTTTGACTTCGGGACGAACGTAATTAATAAAGGTGGAAATAACTTTATCTAACGCATCTCCATCGCGCATAGGAACGCGCAAGATTTCATTGCTACTCTGAATTAAAACTGCTGTCTGGGAATCTTCAAATAGAATGTTGCTGTCAGGATAGCCTTTCTTCAGCTTTTTATCGATTTCTTCGTCTAGATTATCAAATTGATCTTTACTTTCCCAATACCCCCAGTCTAAGCGCAAAGCGTCTTTTACTGTACCGTCAGGATAGACAAGTTTGCCATTTCTAGTTTTGTAGTCTAATTCGGGAATGAGGTAAAATTCTCTCGGTTTGCAATATTCGTTCAGTAAGTTTTGAAAAGCCACCCGAATAGAAGTTTCTTTGCGCGAACCACCGTATTGAATTACTTTATCTACTTCAGCATGATATTGACTAATTAGTAGCCTAGACATAATTCAATTTATGAATTTTTCATGTCCAAGCTAGCCTGATGAAGATGAGGTAAGCTTCAGAAGGTTTGCCGATTTTTGTTATAGAGGTAGACAATAAATATTGATGTGATAGTTCAATATCTCAGTAATAATGCGCTTGAAAATTTGATGGCATTAGACAAAAGTTTGAATTGACTTCAACTCAGTAATTTTAACTACGCAAAAATTCAGGATGCATAGCTATACACCCTATACGTTGATGCACTATGTTGCTGTAATATTCTGGCGATCGCTCTCTACAACTCGTACTGTATCGATATAAGATCGTAGGATTGCGATCGCTCATTTTTACTAATGACTTAGCAATAGAACTTGTCAGGGTTTCATAACCCAAACTCTATTGTTATATGAGAGTTAAGTCAATCAATATTGAAATCCAAGTTTAGAATTTTTACTATAGAAATTAATCTATATTCAAGCAAGAAATATCCTATTTGTTAAGTTATAAAATTGTTTATTAAGTTGTGAAAAATGCTAATGACTTTTGCAACAATAAAGTCAACAATTGTTTTAGAGGAAACTAGTTTCGTCCTATCTCACCGGAGGATAAAATAATGAGCCTTGTTGCCCAAGTTATAGCTCAGTCTGATGAAGCAGATCGCTTTCTTAGCCGCACGGAATTAGATAAACTACAAGATTTTTTTAAAACTGGAGAGACACGGCTTAAAGTAGCGCAAATCCTATCGAAAAACGAGCAAAAAATTGTCCAAGAGGGTAGCCAAAGATTTTGGAAGGTGATACCAAATACTCCTAGCAACAGCGGCGATCCGAAAAAAACTGCCTTATGTCAAAGAGATCAAGCCTGGTATCTCCGACTTATTACATATGCCGTATTAGCTGGAAACATGAAACCCTTAGATGATATCGGCATAAATGGAATGCGGGAAATGTATGTATCCCTGGGTGTTCCTGTCAGTAACATTGGCAGTTGTATGCGCTCTTTAAAAGAGGTTGCTACAGGTTTAATGAGTCGCGAAGAAGCCGATCTTGTCAAACCTTATTTCGATTATTTAATCCGAGCCATGTATTAAGTTTTGGTGAGGTAATTGGAGTTTGCCCTTGTTAAGGTTTAGACAACTCAAAACATCAAACTTTCAGCACATAAATTCTGCAATTAAAAACGAAGCAATCAGTTGGAGAAAAAATTATGCAAGACACGATTACTTCTGTTATCAATCCTGCGGATCGACAAGGTAAATATCTCGATACACCTGAGTTGGAAAAGTTGAGAAAATATTTCCAAACAGGAGAGTTGCGCGTCAAAGCAGCTGCTACTATCAGTGAAAATGCCTCTAGTATTGTTAGCCAAGCGGTAGCAAATTCGCTCCTATATGGAGATATCACCTGTCCTGGGGGTAATATGTATCCCACTCGTCGCTATGCAGCCTGCATTCGCGATTTAACCCTATTCTTGCGTTATGCTACCTACGCTATGTTAGCTGACGATCCTTCCATTATTGAAGAGCGGGTTCTTTTTGGGTTGAAGGAAACTTTCAGTACTCTGGGTGTTCCGATTCAACCCACCGTGCAAGCAATTCAAGCATTAAAGGAAGTCACGACTCGTTTAGTTGGTGCGGAAGCTGGGCAAGAAGTTGGGACGCATTTAGACCACATTTGTAGTGGTTTAAGTCAGTGACTGGTAGCTAGTTACCAGGTCGTTTAGATCCCCCCAACCCCCCTTAACAAGGGGGGCTTTTAGTTACCCCCAACCCCCTTAACAAGGGGGGCTTTTAGATCCCCCCAACCCCCCTAACAAGGGGGGCTTTTAGATCCCCCCAACCCCCCTTAACAAGGGGGGCTTTTAGATCCCCCCAACCCCCCTTAACAAGGGGGGCTTTTAGATCCTGTATCTTGCCACCAGTCACCAGCCATCGATAACTGATAACTTTGTACAGACGTTACATGTAACGTCTCTACACTGATAACTGTTAACCCCCATACAACTTGCTAGATTTTTGTTTTTGGTAAGTAGTCTCGTAAAGATTCTGAGGCATGGGGGAGGGGTATTCTAATTTCGATTTTCCCTCACGACTAGAGCTTTCGTAAAAAGTCTTTTCTTCGTCATTGGGATAGTTGAATTGGTAAAGCACTTGTCGATGATTGGGCTGTAATTTTGTCCTTGTGGATGCAACTGAATTTGAAGAGGGTTCGTAAAGATAGTTCAAAGATTTTTGAGCAGATTCTTGGTAAGCAAAAGCTGGCTGAAGCTCAACTTGAGGAGATTCATAGAATGTATTCCAATTGGGTTGAGGCTGATGGCTGAAAGATCGCTGATACGCTACATTTGCAGTTCTAATTTCCGAGAAAGCTGCTTTCCAAGATTGTAGAACGGGTTCAAAGTAGCCAGATGCCAATCCAAAATGCCAAAGGGAACCTTGAAGAGTGAAGAACGATAGGTAAAAGTAGGTATTTGCCAACCAAACGCGAGTTGTAGGTTCTAATTGGTTTGGGTCAAAGTAGTGCGGTAATAAGGACGACTTGAGGCTTAAGGGCGCACCATAAAACTCAACTGGGTAGGCGAGGGTATTAAATCCGCAAAAGTAAGAGCCAGCAAATCCTGTCAAAGCAAGACTAAATAGAGAGTAAGAAAGAATGGCGTTACCAGAGAAGAGAAAACGTCGTTTGACCCAATCCCACGGTTCGCTAATCATGTGCCATATTCCTGCCACAATTAACAGCGCACCAACATAAATGTGACCGCCAACAACATCTTCGAGATTGTTGACATCAAAAAGATGACCGATGCGGTCTATAATTATTCCAGGACTTAAAGTGGGTTCAGTAACGACGCGCACTTGTCCGATATTAGCATCGTAAAGTCCGCCAAAAAACATGGCTTTTGCTACTAACAACAAAGCCCCTATTCCTAAGAAAATCAAGTGATTTCCTAAAATAAAACTCAATTTTTTGGGGTCGTCCCAACTAAAATGATATTGCCGCGCTAGAGGATTTTTGGACTCTTCTAAGCTTGCCGGAACTTGGCTGCGGTGAAATAAAGTGCCTGCTGTAAAAACTGCGGCGGAAACAAGCAGTACAACTCCAAAAGCAAAAAAGGGATAAGTGTCAGTCACTTGACCGTCAGAAATCTGACTCCACCCTTGTGTAGCCAGTCGAGATAAGAGAAATAACCCTTGTTCTGACATCGGACGGTCGGGAGAATATCGATTAATTTCTAACAGTATCAGCGCACCAATACTAAAGGATACGATCGCAGCATGGGCAATGTGAGCAGTCAAAAATGTGCCTGATAAATTAGTTAGGCGCGCATTACCAGCCCACCAAGGATATTGGGCTTTGCGATCGCTTGCAGTTTCGATCATTATTTATTGTCCTCACTTTCAAATCGGTCTACTGAAAGTCGAGATAGCTTGTGAAAAAGCTTCTGTTACAAAACTTCAAATTAAGCGCTCAAAAAGGAAAGAACGATCTTGACTTCCAAGCCAAATTCGGACGTGAAACAGCGCTGCAAAGATGGGGATTCCCTCTTTACCAATTTCGATCGCTTCAATGGAGAAAACTGTTACGATGAGCCTGCCAAGTCATGCAACAACAGTTTCAAGCAGATGCGATCGCAGTGAATGGAAATTTTAATTATTTTCATCTTTCATTATTTCGGAACTTGCAAACTATTCGCAATCACGAGAATTATTTCGTAATATTTATATATATCCTTTAATTTGCTTTTGCTAAGATTTATTAGCGATCGCGCAAAATGAAGACTAGATCGCGCGAAACGAACGCTCTTTATCGTTAAAGTAGAAACTCTAACTCCTTTCGTTCCTATGGTTGCTCTATCTCCTAGCTTGCAAGCTAGACTCTCAACACCTCTTAAAATCGGCTCGTTTGAAGTTAATAGTCGAGTCTTACAATCACCGCTATCGGGTGTAACTGACTTAGTGTTTCGCCGTTTAGTGCGCCGCTATGCTCCAGAGTCAATGATGTACACCGAAATGGTGAATGCTACAGGGCTGCACTATGTCAAAGAGCTGCCTAAAATTATGGAGGTAGAACCGCAGGAAAAACCGATTAGCATTCAATTATTTGACTGTCGCCCTGACTTTTTGGCAGAAGCAGCCATCAAAGCTGTTGAAGAGGGGGCAGATACAGTTGATATTAATATGGGTTGCCCAGTCAATAAAATTACCAAAAATGGTGGTGGTTCTTCACTGTTGCGACAACCAGAAGTTGCGGAAGCGATTGTCCGTTCTGTAGTGCAAGCCGTCGATGTACCAGTGACGGTAAAAACTCGCATTGGTTGGACGGATAAAGAAATAACCATCCTAGACTTTGCCAAGCGGATGGAAGATGCGGGGGCGCAAATGATTACCGTTCACGGGCGTACCCGCGCCCAAGGCTACAACGGTGCGGCAAAGTGGGAATGGATTGCACGGGTAAAGGAAGTGCTGTCGATTCCTGTAATTGGCAATGGCGATATTTTTTCTGTAGCAGCAGCAGTGAAGTGTTTGGAACAGACAGGTGCAGATGGGGTGATGTGCTCGCGAGGGACGCTAGGCTATCCGTTTTTAGTTGGAGAAGTAGATTACTTTCTCAAGACAGGGCGAGAATTACCGTCTCCTACACCAGTCGAACTCTTGCAATGTGCTAGAGAACATCTTCAAGCACTGTGGGAATACAAGGGCGATCGCGGTGTGCGTCAAGCCCGCAAACACATGACCTGGTATGCTAAAGGTTTTAACGGTGCAGCTGAATTACGGGGACAACTCAGCGTTATTGAATCTGTGAGTGAGGGGTTAGAACTACTCGATCGCGCGATCGAACAACTCGATCGTCAGTTATCAGTTGTCAGTTAACAGTGACTGGTGGCTAGTGGTAAGTGGGGTATGGGGTGTTGGGTGTTGGGTGTAGGTGTAGGGTATGGAGAGGGATTGTAAATTTCTTTCTCCCTCATCTGGGCGACTCTCCCTTGTCTCCCCCTTCTCCCTTGTCTCCCTTGTCCCTCCACTCCCAACTCCTATACGGGCAGGTTTAGAAACTCGCCCCTACCGACTCCCAATAAAACAAGGCAAGAGTTAGGCGCGATCCAAATTGGCAAGGGATCGCGCCTAACTCTTGAGAGTTTGACGCTTAAAAAGTTTTGTCGATGAAATCTTTAGCTTTATCTTTAACATCTTCTTGAGCGTGCATTGTGGCTGCATCCTCTTGTTTTGCTTGTCCTTCCAACTTATCTTTGGGATCGCCTGTCAGCTCGCTCATCGCTTCTTGAACTTTGCCTTCAACGTTCTTAGCAACTGCTTCAACTCTTTTTTCGATGCTCATATCAATCTCCTACTAAAACTACTGGTAATGTCTGCTATAAGCAGGATGTAAAGTATTTATACGTATAGCTTGTAGGATGAACGAGAGATCTAACATCGCTCGTCAGTCAGATTTTCGAGGTGGCGATCGCCTATCTTAAGACCGATATCTGTGAGTCTTTAGAAAGATTTGAGTGTCAGTGCAAGAAAACAAAAAGCAGAACACTGAAGACTTACAGCTTTAAAATCGCCTTTTTCAACTATGTAATTACTATTACCAGGCTGTACCAGCATTGTTAATCGATGCTAAATAGACCTCCTGCGTGAATACTTGAATTGTCATCCACACGCGCAGCGAAACATCTGGGAGATTCTTCACTACACTGCGTTGCGTACCCTTCGGGAAGGCTTCGCCAACAGAATGACATCCATGATTTTTTGATTCATGCAGGAGGTCTAATGTATAGCTAGAGACAGCAACAATATCACCTCTCGTTATAAGCCGTACAGCAAATTTTAGGTAATTAACTGTACTAATCGATAAAATTATTTTTTAACTCTAATAAGAACAACTAATAACTTGCCGATCGAAGTTAATCACTACTCGATTTCAACCCTCGCAAACATAAAGAAATTATAAATTTATGACTGTCAGCAACTAGGAATAGATAACTCTCTTCTTGTAAAACTATCTCAAAAACCGTTCTGCTGAAGCTACCGCTACTAAAGGGGTTCAGGATTAAATCTCTATGAAGATAATCGGATTTAGCATCCGACTTTTCCGTAATTAGTAGCTGATTTCTAGTCGAACAATCGTTTTTGCAGTCCGTGGAAGTTCCGTATTTCGTTAAATCGGCATTTTCACTGAATCGACTCGCAAATTTTTCTTAAAGTTCAGCTTGTTTTTAACTATTGCCCGTAAAAATACTGTGGTTCCAATAATGAATCTAATATATATTTTTTAAGGATTTTGAAAAACTTAAAAAAAACCTGAAAGTTTTTTGACAGTTGTTGAGTATTGACGCGATATAAGAGTGCGAAGATTTTATGTAAAACAGTCAATTTATTTGATAGCAGAAATAATAAATATAGCTGAATTCACTAGGCTATAAAACAACAAAAAAAGTCTGGTTGTAAAATTTCAATTTTAAAGGAGCGAGTTTATGTATTTAATGATGGTGTTAGTTGCCGCATTTGCTTATACCTTGGGTGGCATGTATATGAAACTTTCCAAGGGACTATCTGAACTCGTGCCTAGTTTGCTAGTTTATTTCTTTTTAATTGCCGGGGCTAGTATTGAAGCCATAGCCATGAACGACTCTAGTTTAGGAGTCACCTATCTTTTCGTGGTTGGGTTAGAATTTATTTTGGCATTTTTAGTTGGAGCTTTGCTTTTTCGCGAAAGCTATTCTCATGGCAACCTATTTGGTGTATCTTTGATTGTTGCCGGAATTATTCTTTTGAGTGCAGGAGAATGCTAAGCAGATGCTTCAGCGATCGCTTCATCTAAATTAAGTACCATAAAAAATTTTGACAGGGCAGTAAAATTAAACGTGTTTTCCCGATCGCCACTACAGCCACCAGTCAAAGCGCGATCGTACCTAAACAACTTCAATCAAACTTTTAAAAGAGATCTATGGGTCGTTCATTGTTGTTTCAAGACCTTAAACGTGCTATAAAAATCGGAATTTACGCCAAAAAAAATCATCTCTCCATCAGTCAGGGCATCGAACAGATAGCTCAGATGCAAGCCAGCGCTGCTCAATCCACGGTACGGGAAAGAGAAACCCAACTAACGGGAACGGCTTTGGGTAACGTAGCGATGCAGCTAGAGCGCTCTTACGTCTCGCCTCAGGGGGAGCGAGATGTCAAAATTGGGATTGTAGGCGCGGGATTAGCAGGTTTAGCTTGTGGCTACGAACTAAAACAGCAAGGCATCTCTGCCACAATTTACGAAGCGAGCGATCGCGTCGGCGGACGTTGCTATTCGCTGGGTAAAACATTCCCTGGAGCCGCGAAATTTCCTCACCAAGTCATCGAACGGGGTGGAGAACTGATCGACAGCCAAAACAAAACTATCCTGCGCTGGGCGCGACAATTTCAACTCACGCTGGAAGACGTGTCTCAACAGCCAGGAGAATTTGCTTGCTATTTCAACGGACAGCATTACACTGAATCGGCGATTTTAGAGGAGTATCAAGCGTTTCTAGCTGAAATAACACGAGATTTACAAGAAATATCCGCCATGCCAACTGTAGATTGCTTTACGTCGGCGGACGCACGGTTTGACAAAATCAATTTATTGGAATATCTAGAAAAACACCAAGTAGGAGATACAATTAAGGCTGCGATGAATGCAGCCTATATGGCAGAATATGGGCTGGAGTTGGAAGATCAAAGCTGTCTGAATTTTTTGTTGGTGGTACGAGACATTGAAACATCACAAGCTTCTCCCTTTCAAATTTTTAGTGACGAGCGTTATCACATCGTTGAGGGTAACGAGCAAATCGTCCGAGGATTAAGCCAAGAACTCCAAGGACAGATTGAGTTGGGGATGAGACTGGTGAGGGTACGCAAGAATTCAACAAACCGCATAGAAGTCACTTTCGACAACGGCGATCGCACGATTGATGTCGCATACGATGCCGTAGTGTTAGCAATTCCTTTTGCATTACTGCGTCAAGTCGAACTAGACGCAAACTTAGAACTACCAGATTGGAAGCAAGAAGCAATTCATAAACTCGATCAAGCAACTCACGCCAAAATGATGCTGGGTTTTAACGGTCGTCCTTGGGCAGATCGTGGCAGTAGCGGTGCATCGTACTCTAATTTGTCCCACCATCAAACCACTTGGGAAACAAACCCTACTGGAGCAAGTGGCGATCGCGCCATATTAGTAGACTTTTCTAGTGGTAGAAGGGGAGCGACGCTCGATCCCAATCGCGTGCAAACAGAAGCGCACCTATTTTTGAAAGATTTGGAAAAAGTTTATCCAGGGGCGATCGCCCAAGCAACACGCGATCTCGCTGGCGATTTACTCGTACATCTAGAAAACTGGACTGCTAACCCCCTCGCCCAAGGTAGCTACTCCTGTTACAAGCCAGGGCAATTTACCACGATCTGCGGTAACGAAGGCAAGCCAGTTGACAACCTGTTTTTTGCAGGGGAACACACAAATTCTTTCTATGAATGGCAAGGCTACATGGAAGGAGCAGCCCTATCTGGGATTAAAGCCGCTAGCGACATTTTGCAACATCTCAAGCTGACCATCTTGCGATGCTGAAAATTTCCATAGCTAAAGTTTGCTAGCTAAATTTTGCATAAACCAACAAACACTCTAACAGGCGGTGATACTACCGTTTTCGGGAAGAACAATTTTTTGTAAAGAAAGAGATTAGCCCTATGGAAAAGCGATTCGATTTTTACGGTCGGCATTTGCTGCTGAATTTTTCTGGTTGTGAAGCTGACATGGACGATCTAGAACAGATCGAACGCGATATGGTCAGAGCAGTTAGTGCAGTAGGAGCTACCATTGTGGCGCATCTCAAGCACAAATTTGAACCTTGCGGTGTTTCGGTTGTGTTAATGCTTTCCGAGTCTCACGCCAGCATTCACACATATCCAGAATACCGAGCTTGTTTCTTAGACATATTTACCTGTGGCGATTTAGATGTCGTACCCTTTGGTGAAGTATTAGAAACACTCTGGCGACCGAAATGGGTGTCCAAGCAATTGCACGAAAGATTCGATCCGGCGATCGTTCAAGCCTCGCAGTTGCCTTTAATGCTGAGAAAGTGAGGTAGAAATGGTAGTGACGCAGCCGTGCGCCACTACCAAAATAGACATCAGGAATCCATCAAATATGAGCTTAGAATTTAGTAGCTGGCTGAGCGATCAGACAACCTCAGAGGAAATTCGCCTGTTGCGGCGAGTCGGAGGTATGGAGGCTAAATCGACTCAGTTTCAAGCGATGGAATTTGCCAAAACAGCAGCTTACGGTGACGTGCTGGTGTTGGATGATACGATTCAATCGGCTGAGGTCGATGAGTATCTGTATCATGAGGCGTTGGTACAGCCAGCAATGATGACTCATCCCAATCCGCAACGAGTGTTAATTATTGGTGGTGGGGAAGGTGCAACACCGCGAGAAGTTTTGAAGCATCCCAATGTCAAATCTTTGGTGATGGTGGATTTAGATCGGGAATTGGTGGAATTTTGCCAGCAAAAACTCCCTTCTTGGCATCAAGGTGCTTTTAGCGATCCGCGATTGGAATTGTTACATACTGATGGTCGCGCATATTTGGCGCAGCAAGAAGCTCAGTTTGATGTCATTATCCTCGATATTACTGATGCTTTAGAAGAGGGACCCGCGATCGCGCTTTATACCAAACAGTTTTATTCCCTTTGTCAGCAGCGACTCTCAGAGTCGGGGGTAATGGTAGTTCAAGGGTTTTCTCTTTCACCTTTGAAATGGACGGAACACGCTACAATTCGGCGGACTATTCATAGTGTCTTTCCCGTTGTCCGCAGTTATTCTATATTTATTCCTTCTTTTGCTTGTACGTGGGGATTTATTATTGCAACTAATAATATTGACCCTGCTAATTTGAGTCATGGTGAGATCGAGCAGAGGATAGGCGATCGCAATTTAGCAGATAAACTTAAAGCATACGATGCTGTGAGTCATACAGGTATGTTTGGCTTACCAAAAGACTTACGGCTTAAATTAGCACAGCTAGGACATATTCTTGAGGATGGTAAACCTCTAGTTTTTGAGGAGAAATAAATCGTTAGCTAACACTTTATGTTAGTAAGAATTTCATCAAAATCATAGATGAAAATATGCATAAATGCAGGAGTACTTGTAACGATCGCTACTCTGGTTTTTCAAGACTAACTTAGATATTTTTTATACTCGATCGGCAATCTGTGCAGGGATTTGCAGTAATTATTTTTTCTAACTAAAATTTAAGCAATTGTTTATGCAAAGAAGGGTAAAATTAAGCTTTTCTATATGGCATTTAGCGCGATCGCCGATGCATAATAACTATTTAAACTCCAATTAAACTCCAACAGCAGCTACTCAGCACCAATTCTCAACTATTTTTTGCTTCAGGCTTTTTGATTTTCGATTCAAACGAGGATTCATTTTAAAAAATCTCAAGTTTGACTGCATAATCAAACATTTTCTTTACAAATCGCAATTATTAGTAGTGCAATCGGCTATAGATGAAATAGCATTAATTGAACCGAGCTTGACGACTTATTTCTAATCGAATTTAATGAGGAGGCATACGGTAGCTACTGAAGTTAAAATCTACAAGTCAACAGCAAAAATTAAAAACTATGTACTTTTTTATGATTTTTTTCAGTTGGTGTTAGAGGCTAGGGTTGTGCTGCAATTTACTAGGAAGAGAAATGAGTACTAGAAAAATATCGCTATTGCAGTTATTAGCAACCAATTTAGCTGTACAGTCTCGGTCATCTCATCAGCGGCAAATTCAAAACCACTGCCAACCAGTCATGCAGAATCGAGGTGAGATCGTTAAACTGCTTGCCAATTCCCAGTCAACCATTGCTGCTTATGCCATCTTATGACGCTGCGTAAAAAGACATTAATTATTACTGGCATGACGCTATTCAGTCTATTTGTAGCGCTGTATAGCACTTCCAAAACAATTTTATTAGATGGGTTTACCCAAGTGGAAGAACAGGATGCCGACCAAAATGTCCGCCGCATCGTGCAAGCATACAATGATGAGCTGAACAAATTAAACATCATGAATGGCGATGAGGCAGAGTGGGATGGTACTTATACCGATATTGAAACTGGCAATCTTGAATATTTTCAAAACGCATTTAACTATGCTTCGCTCGTAAGATCGAATCTCGATCTAATTATGTATATCCGTCGCCGCGATCGACGGATAGTTTATAATGGCTTCATCACGCCTTATACAAAACAGGCTTTACCAGTACCGAAAAGCCTGCAAAAATACTTCCAGCAACCAGAATTTTTCTCAAGCTCAAATAATGACGATCCCCAGCGAATGGGGTTGTTACAGCTACCTGAAGGACTGATGTTGATTGCCGTGCGGCAAATTTTAACCAGTGAAGGCAAAGGTCCAAGTCGCGGCATTCTCGTTATGGGACGCTATTTGGATGTCAAACAGCTAGCAGCAAAGACTCATTTTGATATTGCCTTAGAGCGATTAGACCATCCGCCCATACCCTTAGACTTTCAAAGAGCAGAGCAAACTTTAATTAAAAACGAGCAAGTCTTCGTGCGATCGCTCGATGAAAGTACGATTGCTGGCTACGCGATGCTGCGAAATATGGAAGGGAATCCAGCCGCAATCTTGCGCGTAAATTTACCAAGGCAGATCTACCAACGCGGACAACTCAGCGTTCGTTATCTCGTGTGGTTGTTGTTGTTGGTTGGTTTGGTCTTTAGCGTCACGACTTTACTACTATTAGAAAAACTCGTCCTGTCACGCATAGCGCGTTTAAGCAGCGATGTCAGCCGAATCGGTGCTAGTAGCGACCTGCGTTCCCGCGTTGAAATACCTGGTAACGACGAATTAGCCTGTCTAGCCAGTACGATTAATTGGATGCTAACTCAACTGAACCAATCTCAAGCGGCACTCCTGAAAAGTGAAGAACGCTATCGCGTATTTCTCGCCCAAAGCTCCGAAGGTATTTGGCGTTGCGAATTAGAGCGACCAGTAGCAATTCAAGCTGCTCTAGAGATCCAAGTCAATGACTTTTACCAACACGGCTATCTCGCAGAATGCAACGAAGTCTTGGCACGCATGTTCGGTTACGCCAGTGTAGGTGAGATGCTAGGAGCGAGGATCGGTGAATTTTTACCCAAGTCCATTCCCGCTAATATAGAGTTTTTTCGCGCCTTCATCAGTTCTGGCTATCGCCTGGTAGATGCTGAATTGTGCGAGTTCGATCGCCACGGTAATCTCCACTACTTTCTCAACAATCTCATCGGTATTGTCGAAAATGGCTATCTAGTGCGAGTTTGGGGCGTACAACACGACATCACTGCCCGCAAACAAGCAGAAGAAGCCCTCGTCAGGGCAAAAATTGCTGAAGCTGCCAACTTAGAACTAACGCGAGAAATTAACGAGCGCAAGCGGATCGAACTCGCTCTTTCGCGTGAAAAAGAACTAGCACAAGTGACATTACACTCAATTGGCGATGCCGTCATTACCACAGATGCAGAGGGTTACGTTCAATCGCTCAATCCCGTAGCAGAAAAACTCACCCGTTGGGATGGCGAACAAGCTAGAGGACTACCCCTCGATTGTGTCTTCAAGATCGTCAATGAAATTACGCGGGAGACATTAGACAATCCCGTAGAGCGAGTTTTAGATGAAAGTCGGATTGTCAAATCCTCATACAACACCTTGTTAATCGGACGGGATGGGACAGAATTTGCGATCGATCACTCAGCTGCACCGATTTATGCTAGCGATCGCCAACTGATCGGTAGCATTTTAGTGTTTCGCGACATCACTCAAGCCAACACGATGGCGAGACAACTGGCATGGCAAGCCAGCCACGACCCCTTAACCGAACTCTACAACCGACGAGAATTTGAGAAACGCTTGGCAACTGCCGTCCACAGCGCCCAAAATGGTAGCATTCAGCACGTCCTCTGTTACCTCGATCTCGATCAATTCAAAATTATCAACGATACTTGCGGACATGCAGCCGGAGATATGCTACTGCGTCATATTAGCAGCTTGCTACCGACTCAATTACGTAAAACCGATACTCTAGCCCGCTTAGGCGGAGATGAATTCGGCATCCTGCTCTATTCGTGTCCTTTAGAACAAGCGACTCAAATTGCTAACGTGCTGCGGCAGCAAATCAACGACTATCGCTTTGTTTGGCAAGACAAAACCTTTACCGTTGGTGTCAGCATTGGTCTAGTAGAAATTAATATTACCACTCCTAGTGTTGCTAGCGTCTTAAGTGCTGCTGATGCTGCTTGCTATGTTGCCAAAAACAAAGGGCGTAACCGCGTCCACATCTACCAACTTGACGACACCGAACTTGCCATTCAACAAGGAGAAATGCAATGGGTGACGCGCCTACCTCAAGCATTGGAAGACAACCGCTTTCGGCTATTCTATCAACCCATCGCCGCGATCGCTCCGACCAGCGTTGGTTCGCCGCATCACTGTGAAGTGTTGCTGCGGCTGGAGGATGAGACGGGAAAATTAGTCTCGCCGATGGCATTTATTCCTGCTGCCGAACGCTACCACCTGATGCACCGGATCGATCGCTGGGTGATTCAAACTTTGTTTCGTCACTTAATGCTGTCCTCAACGGCTCGTCTGCCTCATGTTTATGCAGTTAATTTATCTGGTGCAACTCTAAATGACGAACAGTTTATTTCTTTTGTTCAAGAGCAATTTGCTCTCACAGAGATTTGTCCCCAGTTAATTTGCTTTGAAGTGACGGAAACTGTAGCCATTACGAATTTAGCGAAAGCCGCAGCCGTGATGCGCCAACTCAAAGCGCTAGGCTGTAGTTTTGCCCTAGACGACTTTGGTAGCGGCATGTCTAGCTTTGCCTATCTGAAAAATTTACCTGTAGATTATTTAAAGATCGATGGGGTATTTGTACGGGAAATTGTCTCCGATCCGATCGCCGCTGAAATGGTAGCAGCGATCGCTAAAATTGCTAGCGTTATGGGTATTCAGACCATCGCTGAATTTGTAGAAGATGAGTTTATTTTGGACAAGCTGCGCCAATTAGGAGTTGATTACGCTCAAGGTTATGGCATTTCTCAACCGAAAGCGCTTACGCTCAATCGCCCTGTGACACGGCTGCATAGTCAGTTGGGGTATTGCAGTTAAATAATATCGAAGGCTCGAAATGGGATAGGGGTTGAACCGGATGTTGCGCCAACCACCGCTGAAAAGAGCGCCCACCTTGCTCGATATATGATTCAAGGACGTTCAAACAACTGCGACGATAGAAACCGCACAAAGGCTCCCAGCCTTTAGGATGGCGCGGAAGCAGAGCGATCGCCTCCTTCGGCATTTCTACCAGTTCGCGCGTCCAATCTTGCAACACTTCCAACCGCAAGCAAGGCAAATCGCACGCCAGTAACAGCACCCACTCCGTTTGTACGTGAATTAATCCTTGGGCAAAGCCTGTTAAAGGGCTATTGGTAATTGGTGAGTTGCTGGCGGCTAGTGACTGGTGACTAGAATTGCTTCCTTGTCCCCCTTGTCCCCCTTCGCCCCCTAATCCCCACTCCCTTCGGTCGCGGGGACCCCGAGTTCCCCCTTGTCCCCTTGTCCCCCTGTCCCCCTGCTCCCTGCTCCCCGCGCCCTGCTCCCTAATAAACTCACACCCAACGGGAAGTAAATGCTCATAGCGCTCTTGCCAAGGAGTCACGACGTAAACGCGATCGCATAATCCAATTGCTACCTCACACACTTTTTGCAACAACGGTACGCCATCAACTGAAAGTAGAGCTTTATCCCGTCCCATCCGCGAACTTTTACCCCCCGCTAGAACGATGCTAGAAAGGGAAGTCGGGAGTGGGAGTGGGAGATTGGGAGTCGGCAATTTACCTTTTAACTTTTGACTTTTAACTTTTGACTTTTAACTTTTGACTTGCACTCATATTGCCAAATAGCGCCGTAAAAAACTCTCTAGGTTTTCCATTTTTAGATGATAGATTTCCTCTAACTGAGTAATTTCTTCGCGAGTGCAGAAAAATTCGTTGTCTAGTAAAGTGCGGAAAGTGCCTAAAGCTTTTTGCAACGACGGGTTGAACAAACCCGTTACAGTTCTAAATCCGTCTACTGCAAGTAAGGGAGGATTAATAATAATTGGCTCGATATTGAAAATCCTCCCGAGAATGTGCGGTACATCTTGCCGTTGTAATATTTCCCCGCCTCCAACGGAGAAAGTTCGATTACGCGCCTCTGGAAGCATGAATGAGTTAACAATTATTTGTGCTAAATCGTCAGTACTAACAATAGAAGTGCGGTTTTTGCCATCACCAACTAGTAAATAAAGTCCTGTTTGCCGAAATCTTTCTGCTAATGGTAGGAGGTTAGAAGCAAGTCCGGCTGGACGCAAAATTGTATAATTAATTCCGCTTGCTTGCAAATACTTTTCTACAGCACGCTTTGCTTTGAATACGGGTGCATCTTCATAACCGCGATCTGCGCCTAAGACAGAGATAAAAACAAAGTGCTGTACTTTCTGTTCTTTAGCTCGGTCGATCAACTCAATATTGGCATGGTAGTCTAGGGCGAAGGCATTGCCATCGGAACCGTGAGCGCTAACAATGTACTGTACTCCCTGACAAGCTTTTTGAATATCTCGATCGACTTGCAGATCGCCGATAAAGATTTCTGCGCCTCGATGTTCTAACTCACTATAGCGAGACAGCAGACGCACAAAAGCACGCACGGGCATTCCCCGTTCTCGGAGCGATCGCACCACCCTCCTGCCAATTCCTCCTGTTGCTCCCGTAACCAAAAACATGTTGCTAACTCCCTAGAGGATAAAATGTACGCTTGAGGCAAGTCACAAATTCTCTAGTACCTCATTCATGTTAATCACTACAACAGGAATTAGGGGGAAATTTATTCTTTCGGGTAAAAGCTTTCCGTTCGAGCAATTTAACCAATTTATTTTATAGCTGATGTCAGCAAGTCAAAAGTTTCATCTGGGCGGGTTTATTGTTAAAGAGCGCATAACTCAGGTGAGATTTATTGTTGAAATATGCGATCGCACAACCAATGAGTTTAATTGGATTAACTCAAGCATTTGACTCAGCGACCGCAATAAATAGCAAAAAACGGGCGATCGCAACTCACCCGTTATCAGTTGTCAGTGAAGAGTAACAGGTGACTAGACCAAAACTAAGAATCTAGTTCTACCAGCCACCAGCCACTAACCACTCATGACTTACTCTATTGGCTATTCACCGATAATTTCTGGTTGAGTCAACTCGTCAGACATCTCAATGATGGCGCGGATGACTGGTTTCATCATCGGATCGTCTACATTATCAAAATCTTCATAACGGCGACGCTTAGCGCGGTTGGCGACTTGGACGGTAATTCGATAGCGGTTCGATGCTGCGTCGATCAGCTCCTCCGCACGGTGCATAATTTGAGATTGGGTTGTCTCGAACTTAGAACGCTTCAGCATGGTGATTGGTCGTTGAAGATAACTCCCATTGTAAGTCACTTAACCAAAGCAACCGCTCACACATTCTTTGGTAAGGTCTTGCTTGAGGCTGTTGAAAATATCTTCTCTCGTATCGTACTGCTATGGCAATAACTTAATTTGTAATTGAGGACCGGATTTAGCCAGTCGAATCACCGTACCATTTATGACTGAAATCGATTCTGTAATTGGTTGACCATCTATATATGTGCCATTCGCGCCTAAATTCACTAACTGCCATTGCCCCCTTGTCGCATGTAATTCGGCATGGTAGCGAGAAACAACAGCACTGTATAGAATTACCTGATTGTCTGTTGCCCGTCCAACGCGGACAACAGATTCAGTTTCAAACGTCCAATTTTGGACGGGAGTACCATTTTGAGGATGTAGCAGAGTAATTGTAATCACTTTAGCCAGGTCGAGAATAAGCTACAAGTAGCTATGAAAGTTGAAACAGAAAAGTTACTAAGTCTCCCTTACCTAAAGCAATGCGATCGCCCATCCGCAAACGGTGACGATTACCTGGTAAAAGGGGCATATTGTTGATGTAAGTTCCGTTGGAACTGCCCACATCTTCTATGTAGTAAGCATCTCCTTCAATGCGAATGTCGGCATGAATCCGCGAGACGATTTCGGAATTAGGAAACCCAGCCACGTCAACATCTGGAGGAATGCGATCGTTAGGCTTACCAATATGCACCACAGAAAGAGTTGGTGGTAGCTCGATGAGAGTATTGGTCTGGACGTGAAAGAGCTTGGCAATCTGCTGCTGCAATTGGGTTTTGGAACTCGAAACCACGGGCATTGCTGGCATGGGAGTGGGTGGGGATACTGCTGGCGGTGGTGGTGGTGTTGGTGTTGGCGGTGTGAATGGTGCTGGCGGGGGAGGAGGGTTAATACTGCTACTCTTACGAGATTCTGCGATTGGTTCTGGCTCTGGAGTCGGCGCTGGTGCTATTATCGGTTCTGGCTCTGGAGTCGCTGATAGGTCGCGATGAATGATTTCCACTACAGGTGCAGGTGTTTCTAGCTCTATAGCTGGCTCGACTCTGGGTTCCTCGACTCTGGGTTCCTCGACTCTAGGTTCTGGAACAGCCAAGCTTGGTTGAGTCGGTGGTAGGTCACCAAGATCTAGCGGCGTTCCTTCGGCGACAGTTGCTAAGTCAGCACTGAGATCGTAGCCACATTGTCCGCAGAACCTTGCATCAGTTTGTACGGGTGCGCCACAGTTAGGACAACTAGTAGTAGCTGGTAGAGGTGTGTAGCAAGCTTCGCAGGCTTGCGCCCCTTCTGGGTTGAGGTGATTGCAATTAGGGCAAACGATCATGAAGTCAATCCCTGTGAACAGTTTTTGATTTTAAGCGCTACTCTTCGGGTAATTGCAAGCCTTGTCCGGCTGCTCGATCCAACAACCACCAAAGTTCTCCTTGGGGTTGAACGAACCGTGCAGGATAGGTATAATCGTCCGCTACGGATGCAAATACCTGTGCTAACGCCGCTTGCTTGTTCGCACCAGAGACTAAAAATATGGTGCAACGAGCTTGGTTGATAGTAGGGATAGTAAATGTGATCCGAGGCTGTCCATCTTTGTTCCCAACTGTAACTATGCGATCGCATACTTGTAAAGCCGCAGTATGAGGAAATAAGGACGCTGTATGTCCGTCGTCTCCCATCCCCAATAAATTTACATCTAAAGCGGGAAATTCACCCGATTTTAGTTGAAAAAACTCTTTAAGATGGGTTTCGTATTGAAGGGCAGCGTCAGCAGGATCGGCTGCACTGGTGGGCATGGGGTGGATATTCTCGGCAGGAATCTCGACTTTATCTAACCAAGCTTGTCGTGCCATCCGCTGATTGCTATCTGGGCTATCGGGAGAAACGTATCGTTCGTCACCCCAAAAAACGTGAACTTTCTCCCAAGGTAATGCTTGGGCAGCGATCGCTTCATAGAGGGGTTTAGGCGTGCTACCACCCGATAGGGCGATGGTACACAGTCCCCGTGCTTGAATGGCGTTGTGCATTTGGGCGAGGGTGAGTTCGAGCGATCGCTGGACTAGCGCCGCTAGATCTGGTAGGACTTCAACTTTTTTGTGCATTGTTATAGCAGTGTTATAGCAGTGCAATTTATACTCTCAGTTAAAATGTACCGAAGCTGTTACATTTTACAAGGGGCTAGGGGCTAGGGGCTAGGGGCTGGAGGAAGAGAGCTGAGGGAGAGCAGGGAGCAGGGAGCAGGGAGCAGGGGGACAAGGGGGACAAGGGGGACAAGGGGGACAAGGGAGAGAAGAGAGCTGAGGGAGCGATCGGGAGCTGAGGGAGAAAAACAATCAACTACCAACTACCAACTACCAATTCCCCATACCCTGTTCGCTGACAACTGATAACTGATAACTGTAAAGTTTTGTTTTGTGAACGCTACTAGAATTATCCGAGAAAGTTTAATTATTTTCACCCGCTACCCTGAACCAGGGAAGACAAAAACAAGACTGATCCCAGCTTTAGGTGCGGAAAAAGCAGCTTTATTGCATCGCCAGATGACCGAGCATACCCTGACGCAGGTGAAGCGACTGCAAGCACAACGTTCTGTCAGGGTAGAAGTTTGTTTTGCTGGTGGAAACTCAAATTTGATGATGCGGTGGTTGGGAAATGACTTAATTTATACAGTCCAAGGAGAGGGAGATCTCGGGACTCGCATGGCGCGATCGCTTGCCACTACATTTCATGATGGTGCTGACTGTGCTGTAATTATCGGCACTGATTGTCCTGGGTTAAATGTAGAGATACTAGCAGAAGCTTTTAACCAGTTACAGTGGGCTAACGATCTCGTTCTTGGTCCGGCTGTCGATGGCGGTTACTATCTACTCGGTCTGCGTCGTTTTATTCCAGAGTTATTTGTCGGGGTGAATTGGGGATCTCCTGAAGTCTTATCCCAAACAGTTGCGATCGCCAAACGGTTAAATCTATCTGTTGCTTACTTACCCCAACTACCAGATGTCGATCGCCCTGAAGATCTGTATATTTGGGAGCAGAGATCGTGAGGGGAGACAAGGGAGAGGGGGGGAGACAAGGGAGACAAGGAAGAAAGAATTTCAATTATTATTCCAGCGGTGAATGAAGCACGCCCAATTGAAAAAACTTTAGCTAGCACGCAAACAGGGACAAATGTAGAAGTTATCGTCGCGGATGGTGGCAGCCAAGATGATACTGTGGCGATCGCATCTGGTTGGGGAGCAAAAGTGTTGTCTATTCCTAAAGGACGTGCTAAACAAATGAATCTGGGTGCAGCCACAGCAACAGGGGAAATTCTCCTGTTTCTCCATGCCGATACGCTTCTACCACTTGGGTTTGATGTGATGATACGCGCTGCACTGGTTAAACCTCACGCGATCGCGGGAGCTTTTCGCTTACAAATTGATTCGCCTTTAAGTAGCTTGCGGTTAATTGAATGGGGAGTCAATTGGCGATCGCGACTTCTGCAAATGCCTTACGGCGATCAAGCTATTTTTTTAAGATCGTCTGTATTTCATCAGTTGGGTCAATTCCCCGATTTACCAATGATGGAAGATTTTGAACTGGTGCGACGCTTAAAACGCAATGGACGCATCGTTATTCTGCCTGCACCTGTCATTACCTCTCCCCGTCGCTGGCTCAAACAAGGTGTTTGCCAAACTACACTCAAAAATCAAATTGCAATTATTGCTTATTTGTTAGGCGTTTCACCTAAAAAGATTGCCGCTTGGTATCGAGGCAGGGATAAATTGTAGAAACATGACATAGCTTATCTCTACATCTAGCTAGAGATACTCAGTTCTCTTTCCTTTTGCAAGCGACGTTTGCGGGCATAGAGTTGAATAATTACTGCAAAAGCTGCGATCGCCATAACTGTTCCCCAAACTACGGCACTAGTTGGTAAATTATTTTTGAAGATCGCCAACAATACAACTATACCAAGCAAAATTGTCGGTATCTCATTAATTCGACGCATTTGCAAACTGCCGATCGAACAAGTTCCTGCTTCTAACTGACGAATCAACCGACCGCAGTAGAAGTGAAACCCAACAAGTAAAAGCACGATACAAAGCTTTACCTGTAACCAAGTTTGCTGTAAAACCTTTGGTTCTGTGGCAACGAGTCCGATCGCCATAGCAATTGTAAACAGCATGGCTGGCATCATAATTAACCTGTAGAGCAGCTTTTCTATCCGGTTATACTCTTCTTTCAAAAGAGTTTTTGCCTGCTCTGGACGTTCCTCCGCTTCAATATGGTAGATGAAGAGGCGAGGAAGATAAAATAAACCCGCAAACCAAGCTACAAAACCAATGACATGAAATGATTTAAACCAGAGATATGCCATAAAACTATCAACTCCTAACCAAAAAAAGGTGAGTAAACTCACCCTTCATCTCTTATACTGTCGCGTCTGCGTATTTAGCTAACTGAAGCAGCCGTTGTCTTAATGTTTCCAAACCCAAACGGTTTTCGGCGGAAATAAAGACAGCTTGAGGAAATTCAGATTGCGCCAGCGCTAGAGTATCGCTATCGGCTTGGTCAATTTTATTCAGTGCCAATAAAATTGGACCTGGAGTAACGGGCATTTCTGACAAGATGCCCATCACGGCACGGATTTGACTTTGCCAAGCTGGATGGGATAAGTCCACGACGTGGAGTAAAGCATCGGCTTCCGTCACTTCTTCTAATGTTGCCCGAAAAGCATCCATTAGCGATGCGGGTAGTTCGTGAATGAATCCTACTGTATCTGTCAGGACAATCTCTTGCGGCGTACCTGTATCCGCATCCGTAATGACTAGACGGCGTGTCGTCGGGTCGAGGGTAGCAAATAGCTGGTCGGCAGTATAGACTTCAGCATTTGTTAAAGCATTTAACAATGTCGATTTACCAGCATTGGTATAACCAACTAAGGCGATTGAGGGGACTTCTTGGTGTTGGCGCTGTTGACGCAGTCGCGATCGATGAGCTTGGAGTTGGTTGACTTCTTGTTGCAGTCGTGATATGCGACGACTAATTGCCCGTCGTTCAGTTTCTAATTTTGTTTCCCCAGGACCGCGAGTTCCAATCCCACCACCCAATCGAGACATGGCTTGACCTCTACCCGTCAGACGGGGCAGCATGTATTCTAATTGGGCGAGTTCGACTTGCAATTTACCCGCTCGTGACTGGGCGCGTTGGGCAAAGATATCTAGAATTACTTCGGTGCGATCGACGACTCTAATCCCAATTTGGATTTCCAAGTTACGCACTTGGGCGGGAGAAAGATCGCGATCGAATACAATCAAGTTGGCTCCCAAAGTTTGGGCTGTGAGGGCAATTTCTTGCACTTTTCCCGCACCCACCACTGTTTGAGGATGAATGTGAGGGCGTTTTTGTTGTACTACCTGCAACACTTCGCCGCCAGCTGTTTCTACTAAGCGTCCCAATTCCGCCAAACGGTCTTGAAATTCTCGTGCCGCAGCATTATCCGTTACTACTCCAACTAATAACACGCGATCGCGGTCTGTATCGACTTGCTGACCGACAAATTCTCGTCCGAACTCCGCTTCTAATCCTTCTACCAAGTCGAGAAAATCTTGTTTGGTGAGGCTGTCTAAACTTAGAGGTGGGGATATGCTCCAAGCGGTTTGGAGAGTCGGTAGGGGCGCACCGCTGTGTGCCCGTACGGAGTCAGTAGGGGCGGGTTTAGAATCCCGCCCGTACGGGAGTGGAGATTCTATACTGGTGCTGGGTACTAAATGTGACAAATAAGCTTCTTTCACGTATCCCGTGACTCCGCCACCCCGCTTTTCAAAGCCAGCACTGGTAATGTTGAGCGTTACTAATGCATCTAGTCTTTGCAGCGCCATTGATGTTAGCGCGGCTTCGTTTGGTGGCTCTGGCTTAAGCTGTGTGGCAATGCAGCGAATACCACTGAGTCTTTCTGCGCCGTAGCGGGGCAATTCTAAAGGCGGGATCTGAGTTTGTCTGGGTGTCCCTACTCCGACTCTGATCGCTTGTCCGCGACGGTTAATATAAACACAGACTGGCTGGTTAATATCGCTACTAATTGCCGCTAGCCTTTGGGCAAATTCAGGCGTAGTGAGGCGATCGCCTGGTAAGCGTTGGTGGTAAAGTTTAGCTAGTTGCTTCAGTTGGCTAGACTTTAGACCCTGTAAGTTGCCGTAGATAGTCTCGATAGGCTTTTTTATCCTCTGAGTGCTTCATTACTATTCTACAAAAAAGGGAGTAGGAAGTAGGAAGCTGAGGAAGTGAAGAGAGCTGAGAGAGCTGAGGGAGCTGAGGGAACTGAGGGAATGAAGAGAACTGAGGAAGAAAATGCCTCTTGCCTCTCGCCTCAGATCGCGCACCACTCACCACCCAACAACCAACTACCAACTACCACTTACCAACTACCAATTACCCTTTCCTAATACGTCGCCATTGTTTCACAGCCATTTGCAACTGTGGTGTCAGCCAGTTGTCATATTGAGAATATACAGGTAGTCGCGGTACGAGTTGCCATCCGGCGGGTTCTAGAATTTTGATTAATTTTGGTGCAGAAAGATGAGGATAATCGGGGTTAACTTCATCTTTAGGACTAATTCCGCCTAAATCTCTAGCACCAGCTTCTATACAGGCTAATAACCATTGCGGATCTAGTACTAAATTCGGGGGAATTTGAATCGTAATATCTGAAGGTAAAATTTCTCTGGCTTGAGTAATAACTTCTGGCAGTTGATGCGGGTTAAAAGCTGGTGCGTCGAAGCTTTGCTGACTCCCAGGACTGTGAGGCTGCAAAATGACTTCTTGAATGTGTCCCCAACGTTGGTGTAATGATGCGATCGCCTCTAATGTATCCCACCAATCTGTTTTGGTTTCTCCTATTCCTAGTAATAACCCAGTCGTAAACGGAATCTGTAATTTTCCCGCCCATTCTAATTGTTGCAATCTCAATTGGGGCATTTTACTAGGTGCATGTTGATGTACCGTTTTTAACAATTCTGGTGTCAATTGTTCCAACATCAATCCCATCGAAACATTCACGCTTTTGAGGCGTTCCATTTCCGCAAAACTTAATGGTCCAGCATTGGTATGGGGTAAAAAACCCAGCTTCAAAGCAAGTTCGCACAACTGGTAAATTCTTTCAAACCAAGCATTTCGACGGGGCGATCGCGGATGTACTTCACCGCTTAAAATCAAGATCTCGCATACGCCTTGCTTTTGCAGTCCCCTCAGAATCTTTGCTGCTGATTCTAATGCCATCCAAGGACTTTGACCGGGAGCGGTACGAAAGTTGCAGTAACTACAGCGATTAAAGCATTCGTAAGTTGGAACTAAGGTATAAGCAGGGCTATAGGTGACAGTACCAGTCATAATCAGGGAGTAGGGAGTAGGGAGTAGGCAGCAGTTATCAGTCAGCCAACAACTAATAACCAACTACCAATTTGTAATTAACATTTCTTCATTAAATTATTTATACTCATTTTTATATTTAGATACAATCAATCCGGAGAACTTGATGTAAAGAAGAGTTAAAAATTCTTCAGTCGATTAAATATAAATTTACAAAAATTGTAGCTATTACTGTAATTTGCCATTCTCGCTCTTTCATTGCCGAAAAAACAAAAATTAAACTAAAAAACCTTTACAAAAATCAATTCCTAACGTTAATCTTCAATACAGGTGGTAAACATACTGCCTAAAATTTAATTATCAGTTCATTAACAGTTCAAACCAGCAATTATAGAACTATGACAACCACATTACAGCGCGAGCGCAGCTCCAGCCTGTGGGATCGGTTCTGCAACTGGATCACCAGCACTGAAAACCGCATTTATGTAGGTTGGTTCGGTGTATTGATGATTCCTACGTTGCTATCCGCTACCATCTGCTTCATCATTGCTTTCGTTGCTGCTCCTCCAGTAGACATTGATGGCATCCGCGAACCCGTTGCAGGTTCATTAATTTACGGCAACAACATCATCTCTGGTGCAGTTGTGCCTTCTTCTAACGCGATCGGTTTACACTTCTATCCGATCTGGGAAGCTGCTTCTTTAGATGAGTGGCTATACAACGGTGGTCCTTACCAACTGGTAATCTTCCACTTCTTGATCGGTTGTTTCTGCTACATGGGTCGTCAGTGGGAGTTGTCCTACCGCCTGGGTATGCGCCCTTGGATCTGCGTCGCTTACAGCGCTCCTTTAGCTTCTGCTACCGCAGTTTTCTTAATCTACCCACTCGGACAAGGTTCCTTCTCTGATGGAATGCCTCTGGGGATCTCTGGAACTTTCAACTTCATGTTGGTGTTCCAAGCCGAACACAACATCCTGATGCACCCCTTCCACCAGTTAGGTGTAGCAGCTGTATTTGGTGGTTCTCTATTCTGTGCAATGCACGGTTCTCTCGTTACCTCTTCTCTGGTACGCGAAACTACCGAAACCGAATCTCAAAACTACGGTTACAAATTCGGTCAAGAAGGAGAAACCTACAACATCGTTGCCGCACACGGCTACTTCGGTCGTCTGATCTTCCAATATGCTTCCTTCAATAACAGCCGTTCCTTACACTTCTTCTTAGGTGCTTGGCCCGTCGTCGGTATCTGGTTCACTGCATTAGGGATCAGCACCATGGCGTTCAACCTCAACGGCTTCAACTTCAACCAATCTGTGCTTGATTCCCAAGGTCGCGTAGTTAACACCTGGGCTGACGTACTCAACCGCGCTAACCTGGGTATGGAAGTGATGCACGAGCGTAACGCTCATAACTTCCCACTCGACTTGGCTAGTGGTGAAGCTACTCCAGTTGCCTTAACCGCTCCTGTTATCAACGGTTAATTCAATAGCTAATAGCCGAGATGCGATCGCTCGTGTCTCTCCATAAATGTAAAGAGCGCCTTTCAGAGTTGAGGGGTGCTTTTTATTTGTATAGCAGGGAGTAGGGAGCGCACGAGCAGGCGATTTTTATTTCCTCAAACTCCAGTTGTGCGGTTGTTTTAGTGCTTCTACTTTACCTTGGGCAATCAGCCAACTAGCGGTTCGAGTTCTGAAGCGTGCGACAAATATATCTTCTCCAGGTTTGGCATAGACTCCTTGAAATTCATCTACTTTAACTCTGGCGGGTTTACTAGCACAGTAAGTCATCTCTCCCTCAATGCTGACGACAACAGCATTGTCTATCTCATAGTCATCAGGAAGTACAAAAATAGCATAGACTTGATGCCGACCTTTCCAGGGTCTGACGACGACTTTTTCGGGATGTATGCGATCGCTCTTAGTATCAGATCTCGTCAAGGCTTCGCGCGGACATCGCGATACCTCGTCAGGCTTTCTGGGTAGAATCGAGCCGTTCAATAGGGCTATTGCAGCTGCGATAAAAGTTAATGCTGCTAGAGAAAGAATAATTCGCTTCACTGTCGCTAAATCTGGCGCTGAGATGTAATGCTTCGTTCTTTTAAGTTACCGTTACCAGACGGCGATAAATTGTGGCTAACGCATCGGTATTGCCAACATTCCCAGGAAATAAAACTACAGGTAGATTAGGAAATTGTGGATGATCGACTGGTGTGCGTACCATCGAGCAACCAGCTAAAATTTGCCCCAATAATCGCGCAGAAGTCAGGGCGAGTCCGTCACTTAAAACATCGTTGGAAGTGATTCCACCCTTGCTAATTAAAAACCCAATGTCTGACGGTAAACCTTTGACTATATCCATCAACAGAGCTGAAACATCCGCGCCAAATTGCAGGCGAGTTTGCATATCTGGAAAGACTAATTCTTTACGGCTAGTATAAACAACTGGAGTTTTTCCAGAGTTGTGAACGGAGTTAATCTTTTCTAAAGTGCGATCGCGTAATTGGTGTTTTTGAGTTGTCGAATCTTCTAACAAATGAGCTACATCGACTTCAATACCGACAATATCCGGTTCTTGCAGCAACCTTTCTAACTGTTGAGTTGTTTTCTTGACATGAGAACCAACGATGACTGCACCTGGCTTTCCACCCCGTACATATCGAGACATCGCTTCAGCAGGAACCGGTTGAGTTGGTAGAGCCGCTAAAGCCGTCAATAAGCTAGCTGCACTGCGAAACAAAAAGCGCTTTCCCTGGCTAGCGGCGTTGAGGACGTTGGTAGCAAAGCGATTGAGATCGTCTTGCGTCTCTGCATCAACGACAACGCATCGATTTCCCTGGAGCTGCATTAATCTTTCTAAAGTGGAGAAATTATTCGTAATATCTGTACCACTGCGAATATCCGAAAGTAAAAATCTTTCTACTGAGAGTGTAGAAATGCGTCCTTTGGTCTTTTCTTCCACATAGTCAGGTAAATAACTGTATGTATAACCAAAGACAGAATCGCGCGCAAATTCGGTTTCATGAACTGGAGTGGGAACGCCATCCACAATTAAGTAATGCACGCTATCGCGGGTGACTCGTCCGCCTTCAAAAAAAGCTGGAACTAGAAAATGCGCGTCAAAAGGTCCCAGTTCGTCAGCGATCGCGTCAGTTTCAATCGGGTAATGTCCCCGTAATGTAGAATCAGAACGACTGACGATGAGAAAATCTACAATTTCCTCCGCTGCCAAAGCTAGTTTTAAATTGTGGCAGACTTCCTTAGTCACAGTTGCAGCTTTATCAGGAGGTAGCGATCGCGTATTTGTCAGCACGAAGAAAATTGGTGCGTCATCTTGCAACCCCAGCCGCAAAGTATCGACATCCCACCGCGTTAGCAACAAGCAACTGTGGACGGTTTGAGAGCCTGTAGGATCGTCATCGAGAACAATAATTTTCGGTTTGGTTGCCATGTTTGACATTGAGCACTGCCCTTGTTATTGTCTCATTTTTTGAGGGAGCGCACGAGTAGGGAGCAGGGACAAGGGGACGAGGGGACAAGGGGACGAGGGGACAAGGGGGACAAGGGGGAACTCGGGGACCCCGCGACCGGAGGGAGTGGGGATTAGGGGGCAAAGGGGGACAAGGGGGACAAGGGAGACAAGGGGGACAAGGGAGAATTCACGCATTCACGCATTCACGCATTCACACCCCTTCTTCACGCACCACGCAACTACCAACTACCAATTACCCATTACCCATTACCACCAAAACCAAATTCCGATTGAATCTGCCACTTTTTGCCGTCGTGTCGCAGTAGCGTTAAACAGCTAGCTGTAAACTCAAAGTAGAGTTGTCGCGGCTGAAATTCTTGCCATGCTAAGCGAAAGTTTTGTCTGGTTAAGTCTTTAAACCCTACCGTCATGTGGGGTGCAAAGGGGCGGGTTTTGGATACGCGATCGACAATTCCTAATTTTGCTGCTAATTGTGCCATCAAATCGGCTTGTAAAGCCAGTAATTCAGCCGATCGCACCACGTCTATATAGATTACGCGCGGAGGGAACGCTGCAAAACCATTGAGCGTAATTGGAATTGAGGCGCGATCGCGAGCAAACTCTTGCAAACACTCTTCTAAAGCGGAAGCGGGTGTATTCGCATTTAACCACCTAAACGGAGGTTGCAAAGTTATGTGGGGTGGAGATTTTAGGGCGGCGCGGCTGTGATACTGCGTGGCAAAATATTGTTTAATCTGGGTGGCATAGTCTTGAATATCTAGTGGAGGTAGTAGAGCAACAAAGAATAAACTGGTTTCGGTATTCAAGGTTGTTTGAAATGTACTTTAAAGTTATGTGAAGTTAAAATTTTGGCGATCGCAGTTGAAAATACTAAATGTTACATATTCATATTTAAGTTTAGAAGTTTAGAGGATGAGCGTGAATGCCTTGGTTTGTCAAGATTGAAAAAGGCATAGTTGACAAAACTATTTTTGACCAACACGTACCCGCCCATAAAGCTTACGTTCGCGATTTAATCGATCGAGGACACCAAGCCAAAACTGGTTATTGGGGGTGTTTGGGTGGCGGAATGATGCTGTTTCAGGCAAACTCCATGACTGAGGCTGAAGCAATTGTGGCTCAAGACCCACTCGTAAAATCTAGTTGTGTTAAATACGAACTATACGAATGGCGGATTGTCGTTGAATGATAATCGGTAGTTGGTAATTGGTAATGGGTAATGGGTAATTGGCAAGAGGTATTTTCACGTACCACGACACGACTTAATTGCGGAGGGAACCTCCGCAACCGCCCACTTCACCACTTACCACTCACCACGCACTAAAAACTGCTATGATAAAAAAGACTCGGATCTACGCGATCTCAACGCCCAAACCTTGTCAGAACCGGAAGGTAGCAGCAATACGGGATGCTTGTGATAGGCGTGGTCTCCGAGTCGCCTAGTTTATGGGAGCAATTGCAGCCATGCCTGGTTTAGGGGATATCGTGCAAAAAGCGTTTTATCTCGGCGTTGGATTAGCTTCTTATGCCAGCGAGAAGGCGACAGGTAAGCTAGCAGAACTGCGATCGCAGGCTCAAAAACTGGCAGATGAGCTAGTAGCGAAGGGTGAGATGACCGCTGATGAAGCAAAGCGGTACGTGGATGACTTGATGAGGCAAGCTCAACAGCCACCAACTGAAGTAGATGGGAGTAAAGCTTCTAGCGAACCGCGTCGGATTGAAATTCTGTCCGATGATGAAGAAAATCCCACAACCCCAACGACTCAAACTGCTGGCGATGATAATGTAGATCGGTTACGCGAGCAGGTACAAAAACTGCAAGATGAACTCAGACGACTGCAACGGGAATAGATAGATTAGATTATATGACCCACGAGTTTGTCGGTCGTTAATTAATATTTATTTCGATTCAACTGCGATCGCCTTGAATAACCGTTCAAAATAGAATTTTTAGATCTATAAGTAAATAGATTGCGAAATAGATTGGACAGTTAAGTGCTATCCAACTTTATTCAAACATCAAGATTGAGACTGCAACTAGAGTGGATCGCCCCCATAAAACTATGGAAAAGTGGCAAAAAGATTTCTTGGAATTGATCGAAACGGCAGTGGACGAAGTAGAACGGTTGTTTCTGGAAGTGACGACAACTGTGGAAACTCTGTTTGAGCTATCGGGAGAGTTTTCCGAGCATCTCCACAATACGATCGTTACCGAGGTCGAGCAATATCTAGCCGATTTAAATGACGATGTGGATCTCGATTCATATTGGCATCTGGATGACTTGATGGACGATTCGGAAATCTCTTTTCCTTATTCAGTCGAACCTACTCCACAACAACATCCCGCTTGTATGGGTTGCCAGCATTACCACGGACAAGTTTATGGTGGCAATCTCATGGTCTGTGCCATGCATCCCTACGGTTGGGACGATAGCAATTGCCCGGATTGGGAAGCAGAAGAGTTTGAGTTTTAAGTGTAATATTGTATTACAAAGAACCCAAAATTTGAGTCAATCTTGAAACCTTCCCCCGATCTCACATCACAGTCAGCAGCAGAAATGTCAGTAGAGGAAATCAAGTACGGCGAACGCCAGATTGCTGAGGGAAAGCTAATTACATTTCCCAACCCACGGATCGGACGACGGTACGAGATCCACATTACTCTGCCGGAATTTACCTGTAAGTGTCCTTTTTCTGGCTATCCTGATTTTGCCACGATTAACATTACATACGTCCCTGACGAACGGGTAGTGGAGCTAAAAGCTATTAAACTTTATATTAATAGCTATCGCGATCGCTACATTTCTCACGAAGAGAGCGTCAATCAGATTCTCGATGACTTTGTAGCAGCTTGCGATCCTTTAGAAGCCCATATCAAAGGTGATTTTGCCCCCCGTGGTAACGTACATACAGTTATTGAGGTACACCACCAAAAGTCTGCTTAATTACCAGATAGAGCCTGGAGTAGATCTAATCCGCATTCTGACTCCTGGCTCCTGCAAGAAAAATCTTTCCGCAGAATCGAGAAAATAAAGTTAAATAATGTTACTTTTGATGCAGTTCTGTAACTGACTCATTCAGCTTGCCATGCGTGGATTTCGGTATTTTCTGGGAATAGCGATCGCCTTACTTGTCTTTGTCACCTTGCCTTTACCTGCTCAAGCTGCCAGTTCCGCAGCAATCCGAGCCTACGATGACGTGCAAGTTCAGACTAAAGATTATTCCGGTCAAAATTTAGTCAGAGCAGAGTTTAATAATACTAAGCTTGCAGAGGCTAATTTTAGTAGCGCTGATTTGCGAGGGGCGGTTTTTAATAGTGCGGTTCTGCGCAAAGCTAACTTGCACGGCGTTGACTTCAGCTATGGTATTGCCTATCTCAGCGATTTATCAGCAGCAGACCTGAGCGATGCAATTTTGACATCAGCCATGATGTTGCGATCGAACTTTAAGGGAGCAAAAGTGACGGGTGCAGATTTTAGCGAAGCCGTGCTAGATCGAGAACAAGTGGTGCAGTTGTGCGAGTACGCTAGTGGGGTTAATCCCGTTACCGGAGTTGATACCCGCGAATCTCTGGGATGTTCCTAAGAAGTTTGTAGAGATTTTCTATCAAACTTCTCTACAATTTAATCTCCTGTTTTTGGGTGAGTTGGTCTAGAATTTCTAGCATTTCTCGTTCAAAAGCCACCTGCGCTCGATTGGTTCTGCCACCAACATAAAAATGACCGTCTTTTTCTAAAGCCCAAATTTGCGAGTGGGAAACATAACTCATCACAACTCCCAACATCAACAAGCCAAAACCTGCATAGACAATGGGGATTCCAGGGTCAGCTTTAATTTGTAAGCCCGTACTGCCAACCACCTCGACAATTCTCAGCGTCACACCGTTGACAGTGGTAGCCATTCCCGCCCGCAGGGTATCAACTAACTGACCTTTGGCATCATAAATCAATAGCGTTCCCTGTAAATCTTTTGCTAGCAGAGAAACGCCCTCACTCAAATCTGTTTTCGTAGGAATCCATGTTCCCCACAAACGACCGTTACCATTGGTATTTAAAGCTGCCATTGGTAACTGCAAGGTTGGGCTGTTATTAAACCGAATCCGAATTGCTGCAATTCCCCAGTCGGTTTGATAAAAAGTTACGCCTCGGTAGCGAAAAGGTTGGTTGACAAATATAGTCTTGCGTTTGACTTCTTGCCCCTGGCGATCGAGTGCAGATATATCGGAATAAAATTGGTCGATACTACCAGTCGGAGTGTAATCGATCCAAAAGCGATTGACTTTTAAAGCTAAATCTTTGGGAATTTGAGGTGCTGCTAGTGGTCCAGCATCAATGATGTTACGTATCTGAAAGCTTTCACCACTAGGAACCATTTCTTGAGCGACAAAACCCGTCATCGCTCCCCAAATTGCCCCAGCTAAAATGATGACAATACCAATGTGAACGATAATTGGACCAATTCTTCCTGCAATACCTTTACGGGCATATAAGTTATCTTGTTCGCCTTGAAAGACACGGTAGCGCTTTTGTTGTAACAATTGAGTGAGAGAAGAAAGAGAAGCGTTGTCAAGTTCTGCACTCAAAGCCAATTTCTGAAACTGGCGGGGTTGGTCGTATAATTTCCAATTACGAGCAGCTTTAAGAGCGGGTAACTGGCGGGTAAAGCTACAGGCTGTGAGGCTGGTAGCAAATAGAATCAGTAACGATAAAAACCACCACGTACGATATACGTGGTCTAAGCCTATAGTTAAGATAACTTTCCAACTCAGGAAACCAAATAAAGCTGGGTCTGTAGGATAGTTAGCTTTGTAAAACTCGATTGATTGTCCTTGTTCTATTACCGTACCGCTAGCGCTAAAGAAGGCGATCGCTAATAATAAGACGATCGCCAACCGTAAATCTGTGAGGATGGGTAAGAGTTCTGCACGCAGAAATTTACCTAAATGCGATCGCGGTGTTGAATTAGTCGCAGAATTATCTAAAGTCATTTGTCGTTTGTCATTTGTTATTTGTCATTTGTCATTTGTCATTTGTCACAATTAACAAACAACTATTAACTCAGTGGAATTCGAGATAAGAGCGAAAACACTCCAAATCCTACCAGTAACGCCCCACTCACAGGGGTAATCCACCCCGACCACTGCCGCAACTCTAACAACTTCTTAATGCTAGCGGTGAACGTACCAGCTAAGATCAGGGGTGTTACGTAGCCTGCGGTGTATGCCAGTAACAACGCTGCTCCCAGAATGGTATTTTGGGTAGTTGTGACCCAGGCAAGGAGCGTTGCTAGCACTGGGGTGCTACAGGGAGAGGCGACTAAACCAAAGGTCAGACCGATGAGATAGGAGCGTACAGCTGGGGGAAAATCTTTAGAAATCCAATCCATCCCCCCAAACGATGGTAGTTGTATGGGTAAGGCTTCTAATAAATTCAGCCCCATCAAAATTGCGATGATGCTAACAATAATTGGCAGACCAATCCCAACTTGACCGTAAACTTTGCCTACGAGTGCCGCAACTATTCCCAAGGCTGCTAAAGTTGTGGCTAATCCCAACGCAAACCATGTTGATTGAGCTGCGGCTTGCCAGCGACTTTTAGCTTCATAACCACCAATGTAACCGATGGTGATGGGCAGCATGGAAAGCATACAGGGTGTGAGACTAGTCAGCAACCCTGCTGTAAAGATAATACCTATGCTGACCCAGCCCAAATGCGATAACTGCTCGGCGACTAAGAGATCGGCAAATTGTTCGAGTTTGTAGAGCTGAGTTTGAATGGTTTCCAGCATGGACAGCTACGTGATGGAATGCTGACTATGCTTGCATTTTAGCTTAATTCATGTCTTTTCCTGGCGCTAGAGGCGATCGCCCGACTGGAAAAAACGCTAGCATACCACAATTTTGGCAATTATTTAGATTATCGTTAGATTGTTTTTGCAGTTTTGATGCATCTAGTTACAACAGTCAGAATCTTTTGCTATTTTGCTGAATAATTGACCTGATTTATTTTATTTTACGAATTGTAATTAAATCTAAATACTTCCTTAGTGAATATTCCGTAAAGTTGCGGATGTCCAGCAGATGTACGGAGGAATAATCTATTGGTTAGCCTTTACGATACACGGTTTCTTAATAAAAAATTTATGAATCATGACTTTAGATTATTTAACACAATTGATAGTGACCAACCAAAAATAATTTAGTCAGCAATATTATGAGTCACTAAAAACCCAATTACAATTTCAAATACGAGCTAGATATGTATTTATTAATGGTTCTGATTTCAGCAATTCTTTTCACCATTGGCGGTGTATTCATGAAGCTATCTGAAGGGTTATCTCAGCCTATCCCTACCTTATTGGTATACATCTTCTTTATTGCTGGAGCAAGTATACAGACTGTTGCCATGCGTAAGGCTACGCTAGGAGTAACATATATTGTCGTACTAGGATTAGAATCAATCCTAGCAGTTTTATTTGGGGTTGTTTTATTTCAAGAAAGTTTGTCTTACATCAATGTCATTGGTGTCAGTTTTATTGTTGCTGGCATGGGTTTTTTACAAGGTAAAAAATAGAGATTTTAAACAAACCGCTCTTGTTTTCGCTCTTGAAAAGGTACAATTTCTGCTTCGCTACTTTCTCGGGCGACACGAATTAGCAATCCAGCAATAATTAAACTTGTCATCATTGAATTTCCACCATAACTCATGAGTGGAAAGGGTAGACCTGTAGTTGGTAGCGCTCCTGTCGCTACACCAATATTAAGTAAAGATTGCCCTACCATCAATATCATTGCCCCGATCGCAACTAATCTAAAAACTGGATTGCGGGCATTAAACGCTACAAGTAAAGCCAGAGTTGCATAAACCATCAACATTAATAATAGTAAAAGGCAACCAACAAAGCCGAACTCTTCAGCAAAAATAGCAAAAATGAAATCGGTGTATTGAATTGGCAAATAAAATAACTTTTGTTGTGATAAGCCAAATCCCTTACCCCAAATTCCACCGGAACCAATAGCAATTAAACTTTGTACTAATTGATATCCATGCCCTGATGCATCTTGCCAAGGATTACGGTACAACATCAATCGCTTCATTTGGTACGGTCGCAGCATTGCACTCAGCGCTGCAGTTCCAACTCCTAATAATGCCGCAGGTACTAAGTAAAGATAGGGTATGGCTGCTGCTAGCGCTACTAACCATATACTCATACCACACAGAGCGGTCATACTCAGATTTGGCTGTAGTAAAATCCCCCCTAGCATCAAAATAAAAATTAATATCCAGAGAATACGATTTCCTGGGCTAATTTGATGCCATCTACCAAAAATCTTCGCACTTTGGAGGACTAAAAATGGCTTGATCAATTCTGATGGTTGAATTGCTATAATCCTCAGATTCAGCCAGCGCATGGCACCATTCACTTTTATTCCCATTCCAGGAACAAAAATCAAAAATAGTAATCCTATTAAAATCAGAAAGAACCAATGGGAGACATTTAAAATTCTTTTAAGTGGGGCATGGATGACGTAGTTAAATCCTAATAATCCAATAAATATCCATGCCAGTTGACGCTTGACATAGTAAAAACCATCTCCCATAGTTTCGCCTTCGACATAGGAAGCAGAAAAGAGAACCGCTAATCCGATGAATAACCAGAGAAAGGTCATCCAATGCAGTAATCTTGGCAGAATTGCCCATTGGGAAACAGGAGGGAAGAAAAAGGTGACGATCCGGCGTAGCAGCTTCACGACAGCTATGGTTGTGTGAGGACAGTAGGAGTATAGCGGATGTTTTTGCAAAAGGGGCGATCGCGCTTTCAATCCGATACATATGTATAAAACTAGTAGGGGCGCACCGTTGTGCGCCCCTACTAATTGAAACCTATGAAGAAAGCTGCAATTACAGCAAACCTGTATTCATTCCAGGCTTGCCAGTAGCTAATTGTACCTTCACAATTTTGCCACCCATTTTCATGATCCGTTGCTGCTCGCGGAACCAGTTGTCGTAAGGAACCAGTTTGGTGAAATAGGTATTTTGTAATTCGCGCTGCGTCCGAATCCGAGTTTGGCTAGGGACGCAAGCTGTTACCTTAAACATCCGCATCGTTCAAAATCTCCTGTAAAGAATGTAGAAAATTTTTGATGTCAACTTATTCGAGTGCTTGTCAGTGCTGCAACGTTCTTACCGAATTAGCACTCTTTTTATTTACTACCCCTAATTCTCCCATAAGTTTCACTGCTATTCGAGAGCGCCAGGTAGATTTTCTCAAAAACTTTTTAATGACTTGACGTGTTAATGACTAGACGTGTAATTTTCCCCAGTTAACAGCAATTCCTGACAACTCTGCACAGACGTTAGATGTAACGTCTCTACACTGTTAACTGAATTAATCGAAGGCTGGGAGTAAATCGTCAATACTAAAGCGCGATCGCTTATACTCTTAACGCTGAGTCAGGTAGGCGATAGAACGTTCTAGCACTCACGACCGACTCCCAGACTTGATTTAGACGATTGCCTTAGTAGCCTGCGATCGCAGCTACTACTTTAAAGATCCAACTCTTAGCTCAAGCCAGAGCAGATGTAGTCGAAGTATACGCCCATTTCCTTACCAGCGTCGGGACCAGTCAAGCTAGCGGTGACTTCTTTCATCGCTTGGATAGCTTGTACAGTAGCGCCTACGGGTACACCGAGGGAGTTGTAGGTTTCTTTCAAACCGTTGAGAACGCGCTCGTCGAGGATGGAAGGATCGCCAGCCAACATTGCGTAGGTGGAATAGCGGAGGTAGTAGTCGAGGTCGCGAATGCAAGCAGCATAGCGGCGAGTGGTGTACATGTTACCACCTGGGCGGGTGATATCAGAATACAGCAGGGACTTAGCTACAGCTTCCTTAACGATCGCAGCAGCATTAGCAGCGATGGTGGTAGCAGCACGAACTCGCAGTTCGCCACTTTGGAAGTAGCCTTTTAGCTTTTCCATAGCAGCGGTGTCCAAGTACTTACCTTGAACGTCTGAAGTGTTGATTACAGAGGTAATTGCGTCTTGCATTTCTTTGCTTCCTTATGTCACACGTAAAAAGATCGACAAGTAGACAAATGCTCTACTGCATAGCTCCGACGAGGTAATCGAAGTAAGAACCAGCTTCGCCAGCGTCTTCACCAGACATCATCGAGGTAGCTACGTTCTTCATAGCGCGAACGCCTTCTGCTACTGCTTCGATGGGTGTACCGAGGGACTTGTACATTTCGCGCACGCCAACAATCCCGATTTCTTCAATGGGAGTAACGTCGCCAGCTACAACTCCGTAGGTGATCAGGCGGAGGTAGTAGTCTAGGTCGCGCAAGCAGGTAGCGGTCATTTCTTGACCGTAAGCATTTCCACCAGGAGAAACAACGTCAGGGCGCTTCTGGAACAATTGGTCGCCAGCTTGCTTCACGATCCGCTCGCGATTGTCGGTCAATGCTTGAGCAATGCGCAGACGGCGTTCGCCGCTGGTAACAAAGCTCTTGATCCGATCGAGTTCGCCAGGGCTGAGGTAGCGAGCTTCTGCGTCGGCATTCACGATGGACTTCGTGACGATACTCATTTAACTGATTCCTCCAAAAAAATGAAACCAGGTTTATATATAACTGGTGTAATCGTGGGGGTGACTGATTGCCACTTCTGGATTTTACCGTAACCCAACAGCTTGTAGGCTATCAGAGTTATTTCGCTTCGCAGAAGACTTGCGCGATCGCATCTACACAAGTTGTTAATCTCAGTTACCTACCGCAAATATTTTGCGGCATTGCGTTCATCTTCTGATTCAGCTCTTAACAGTTTGTAACATTCTCTTTCAGAATTGGGACTGAAAAGAGGAGCTGGGGGGCTAGGGATTGCAATTAAACTCTGCAATTTTTCGCAATCGGAATTAGATCCCCCTAAATCCCCCTAAAAAAGGGGGACTTGCGGATCTTGCTTCCCCTAAAAACGGGAACTCAGGAATCTATATAGTTCCTATTCCCCCCTTAACAAGGGGGGCTAGGGGGGATCTTCCCGTGTCAATTACCGCTGCCCGAAGGACTGCGCTAACAACGAAGGAGATAGGTCAGACCAAGACTGCTTCACTAAGTCAGCCGCAGCCTTAACGCTACCCAGATAGTTACCAGCAGGGAGAGACGGATAGCGACGGTATGGCACTACGTCTTCGCCGAAGTACTGGGCATACTCTGGACTCTCCACCATCGCGTCTACAGCCGCTTTTAAGCCGCCCTCAGACAATAATTTGTTGTACTGTCTGATTTCACCCTGAGTTGCAGGTGCGCGTCCCAACAGGTGTCTGAACAGGAATTCAATCACCTTGGTGTTGGGATAGGGGGTGTAGAAGCGACGACAGTAAATTTCGGAGCTAGCCAAGGCACGGATAAATTCGCGCACCGAGATTTCACCATTACGCAGTTTGCTCTCCAAGTCAGAACGACGGAAGTAAACGGGTACTTGACCGCTAAATACATCCATGACCTGACAGTAAATCGCGTTGATAACTTGGGCGATTTCCCCTTGGTTGGCTCCCTGTGTCATGCGGTAGATCCGCGCTGGTTTGCGGCGAGTCGTACCGACACCAACTTCTACAGATTGTCCGCGTCCGTCGTTATAGGAGCGACCGAGTTCGATAAATAGCGGCTTGCTCTTATCGACTTGCCGTGCTTTGGCTGCCATATCCGCGATCGCTTTTGCCATTAATGGCATATTTTCCGTTGCCATGCGCGGTTGTACTGGCTCGAAGCTGGGAACGACAATATCATCGTTCTGCTTCGTCAGCTGGTTGTATAGCTTCTCGGTATTCGGGAAGTTAGCTGCTGGCAAGGTGGGGAAGCGACGGTAAGGCACGTAGTATTCGCCAAATACCTGAGCGTATTCCGCACTGTTAACCATTGCTCCAACAAAGGCACGTAAACCTTGAGTTGCGAGGATTTGGTTATACTTGCGAATTTCAGCTTGATCGATGGGGGCGCGTCCTAAGAAATGCTTGGTTCCCTGCTCGATAACCTTGGTGTTGGGATAAGGAGCGTAAAACTCTTTGAGATATAAGTTTGAGTTTCCTAACCCTTCGATAAATTCCTTAACGGTAATTTCACCATTGCCTAATTTGCTTTCTAGGGCGGTGAATTCGTTTTGGGCGATGTAGGGTTCGATGTCGCGCTCGAAGATTTGACGGTAAGCAGCACGGATAACTGTTTGTACGGCTACTTTGTCGCTGTTTTCTTCTAGCTTGAAGATCTTCGTTTGTTCCCGCTGCTTGGTAACACCTTGAGCCACGCGAATCTGAATATCTGGCTGCGTCCGCATTTCGGTAACAGCACCCAGTTCGACAAAGCGGGGAGTTTCTTCTTTATCGACTCTTGCGCCAACATCTTCGCGAATGCTACCAGTACGCAGCGATCGCAGTGCTTGACCTTGAGGTGTCAGATAGCGCTCGTATGGTACGGTATCTTCCCCAAAAGCTTCGCCGTATTCCGGGCTGTCAATAATTGCGTCTACCAGAGCGTAGAAGCCCTTCTTGGCACAAATATCGAAGTATTTGTTGTTTTCTTGTCTGCCATAAGTTGGACGACCCAACAGGCGGCGGTGAATGTATTCGATCGCCTTACAGACATAGAATGGTGTCCAATACAGCTTGCGGAATAGATCCGACTTAGCTAAGGCACGGATAAACTCTCGAAGCGAAATTTCACCGTTTTCCAGTTTAATTTCAGCTACCTTCAGCCGCTGTCCTTCGTACACATCCCGTCCGAATACTTGTAGGTAAGCGGCGCGGATCACGGCTTGAGTCGAACTTTCCGAGAATCTAACGCTAGAAGTTGTAGGAGATTTTCTCCCACCCGTCGCTGGAATTTGATCCAAGCGGAAGACTTTCGCGCCCAAAGTGCCAGGGAATTCACCCCGCGCTCTCGGATTGCTGTTTTGGTTATTAATCCCTGGTCCTTGGTGGATCAAGATCCGCTTAGTATCTTTACCAAAAGGTGCAGGGCTGCTGCTAGGGTTGCGGGTTTCTTTCGGGAAGATTGCCCCAAACTGAATTTCTAACGGATCGTTACCAGAACCATACGGATGTTGGTCGGGTAGCGGTCTATTGTACGCCGCAAATGTCGTGATGAATTGCGGTACTTTGCGGAAGGGGGCGCTGTAATTGAGTAAGTCTTGTTGGGGACCCCAGTTACGACACTCTTGCGCTTCTTGACCCAGACCGCGAATATAAGGTACAGTCTCTTCCCCGAAGTAGTCGGAGTATTCCTGAGAATCTACCAGCGCGTCTATTAGTGCTGATAAGCCACCATTAGAAACAATCGAGAAATATTTCTGGACTTCTTCGCGAGAACTCGGACCCCGACCCAAAATGTGACGAAAAGCTAATTCCAGGGCGCGGCTGTTGATGAATGGCTCGTAAAATTGCTTACGATACAGGGGCGATTTTGCTAAGCGGCGAATAAACTCTTTCATGGAGATATCGCCGTTCTTAACTTGAGATTCCAAGTAAGAAATCGACTGGCTGTAAGCGCGGGTAATATCGCGCTCGAAGACTTGGCGATAAGCAGCTTTAACAATATCGTTCTTTTCCGCTGCCGATAGCCCTGGTTTCATCGCATACTTGGGTCGTCTTTCTGCCGCATTAAAGTAGATTTGTGGCAGTTGTAACCCTTGCTGGTCGGACGAAGGACGCTGACGCAGTTTATTAGAAGGTGTAGGGGCTTTAAATTCTGTAATCAATACGTCCATGTACTGAGCAACAATATTTGCTGCTTCAGGATTCTGGCGGAAATAAGACAGCGCCGATGCCCGCATTTCCTGCAATGCGACAATGGTTGCTTCGCCAGAACAGGCGTTTTCAATGATCTCCCGCAGACCCCGCACGTTAACAGAGATAATATTTGGATCGCCAGCTACGATCGCATACGTCGCATAACGTAAAAACCACGACAAGTCCCGTAGGGATTTTTGCATGTTCCCAGGACCGTAGCGGGCGACGTTGATGGGGCGAAAACCAGGAGGTGTAGGACCACCGCCACCACCACCAGGACTAGCACTGAAAAGCGATCGCAATCCCTCTAAGAAACCGCCGCCCCGACTCTCAACGTAGGTGATAGTTCCTAACTGCATCCCTTGTTTGACATCAGGTACAGTTGCTGCCATCGCCATTTCTGTTTCTCTGGGTTTTTCCAGATAAGCCATTGGCGAACCACCGACAAAGATGCGGTTAGCGGCACGGGATACAATAATCTCAGAATTTTTTGTTAAAGTTTCAGCAATTTCTAGCCGCTTATTGCCAGAGGCGAAATAGTTGGCTAACTCGTCCAGTTCGCCCCGCCCTAAAAAGCGGTCTTGCTGTTCGGCTTGGGAAATGGTTGCGACTGCTAGCGTTTGATATAGTTGCGGACGTGCAACTGAGCTTCCACCACTTGCCTTAACACTCATTAGATTTCTTAAGCTCCCATCAATAATCGTTACTGTGTTAAGTCTGACCAGGGTGTGAATGAATTCACGTTTGTTTATTTTAGGTTTTTCCCTCCCCAGAAAGGGAATTTTTCTTCACTTATATGAGGTGACGATCGCCTGAAATCAACCTGGTCAGCTTTTAGATTAGAACGTTTTGGGCTCTTTACACCGCTATATTAAGAAGTGTGTAGTTTTCTCAATCTCAATGCCGTTGAATGTAGTCTTACTTACAACATAAGTACTGAAAAAAATTATAAGTTTTGTAACAAATACTGAATTTATGTGAGAGGCGATCGGCTTAACTTAAAGTTTTAGCCATCCGAATAGTTCGTCTGCTGTAAGTTGCATAGCTACTAAATCGGGAACGGGTAGAACTTGAGTAGGTTCTTGTAACAGTTGCGGTTGCTGTCCTAGCGGGTAAACTAAAAGCGATCGCTCGTCAGGATCGACTAGCCATCCCATTTTGCTACCGTGACTGAGACAATGAAGAATATTCCCAGTTACCTTAGTTTGGCTTTGGTCAGGTGAGAGAATCTCAATCGTCCAATCTGGAGCAGCTGCAAACGTATTAGCAACGTCTCCATTTTCATCTACGGGAATTCTATCCCAAGCAAACACGGCTACATCTGGTACGATTGAGCGTCCAGCAAAAGTACAGCGCAGTTCGGGAAAAGCGAGTGCTATTCGTTGCGGTTCAACTACTGCGTTAATTGCTGTTACTAGCCTTCCTTGTAACCTACTGTGTTTTCCTTGAGGCATTGGTTTTTGGATAATTCGTCCGTCAATATACTCGTTAGCTGGTTTTGTTTCTGGTAGCTTCAGAAACTCTTCTAAAGTCAGCTTTTCTACTGCTATCTGTGCCATGTGTTGCTCCTAATAACAGCGATTAAATCAATAATAAGTTGTGTGAGAGAGCGAGCGCATTTTTAGTGACATACCAAACATAACTACTAGGTTGAAACCTATGAAACTACCCAAAAACTAAAGTTCTCTAGTAACAAAATTCTATTCTTGAACCTGACTTTCAATCCACTGACGAAATGAACGAATAAGATCTAAGTAATCGATATTAGCATCCATAGCTTGTTGTAAAAACTGAGCGATTTCTGTAATAGCTACTTCTGGAAATGCCAAACTCTCATGAACTTGAATATATTGTCGATTTTGAAGTTGGTATATTTTCAAAAATTTGCCATCGTAGCGCCACACTTCCAGAACTTCAAGATCTGCGTAGACTGCTAAACGATTCTCGGAACTACTCGTAATATCAATTTCTATAACCAAATCTGGTGGTGGATCTGTATTTAGATCGAGTCGTTTTTTTCCTTGAACTGAGCGCCGATTTTGAATATAAAAACACTCATCGGGTTCAACACCACTCAATTCTGGACGTTTAAAGGTTGTAGAACCCAACGGATAAATTTTAACTTTTAACTCTTCAGCCAACGTTTCCACAAAACGACCGATAATTTTTTTATAAAATTCATGCTCTGGTGATGGAGCCATTATTTCTAAATTGCCACGGTAGTAAGTGAGACGCAAGCGGCGATCTCTCAGTTCGGCTAGCAACCGCTCGTAGGTTTCCCAGCTGATACCAGAAAGCTCAATTCTTTGTTCAAGTGGAGTCAGCGTGTCGATAGCCATAAGATCGTAAATGGAGCGAGTATAGTTTTAGTATATACATTAGGAAAAAGCAATCGCATTTTTGGCATAGCTCGAAAGTAGCCGCCAGGTTAAAAATTTTTTTAACTCGCTATCTACGATTTTAGTTCGCTTTAGGAAACCTATTTTATTTCATTTTTTACCTTGCTTTTGCTCGATATTATGATTCATCTACCCTATCTAGAATCAGAGCGTACAGGGCTGAAGATACTCTAAACTCAGACGTAGCAATTAGGCTATTTACTAACGGCTTGACGGCAATAATTAGATTTTGACGTTTAGATTCAACCAAAATACCTAATACTCCAGTAATCCTTATACCCAGACGATCGGCTTCGGCTCTACCACGACGTTCATCTATTAAAAGTAAATCAGCATTCAGTTCTAAAGCAAGAGCGATCGCCTCAGACTCTCCAAGATCCAACCTTACGTCACGCTGGAGCCGTTCAACGACACCACGATTCACAACTTGCCTAATTTCACCCCAGGAAGCAGCTTGAATTTCGAGAGTTCCTGGCACTGGAGGATCGATGTCTACTAGTTCGCGATATACTGCTTCGGGAATAATAATTTGATTGTAGAGTTGGGGTAAAAGGTACAAGTGCTGAATTGCTGCCAAATTTGTGATGACTGATGTATCGCTGATGACAATCACAGCCGCCCCAATTCTCTTAAATTTTTCAGATCGAGTTCAAAGTCATCAACATCATAAGAGTAGAGTGGAATATTTCGCTGCTTGAGGAGTTGGCGAAAGACACTAGGCTTCATCTCCGCCAGCTGGCTAGCGTAACCCAAGCTTAAACGACCTATTTGAAACAGGTGCAAGGCAATTTCTTGGCGAAATTCATCTAGAGTCAGTCCAGATGCTTGAAGGATTTCGTCTGAGATTACAACACTCATAGCACTTTACCTCATCAATTATTTGAAGGGATTTACAATGGTCAGTTGCCGCTCGATAACTAAATTATCTTGCATATCTTCTGAATACAGAATCTTAGCATTTGTGGATAATGCAGTAGCAACAATCAAACCATCCCAAAATGACAAACTATAGCGAGTTCGTAAGTTAAATGCATTTATGAGAATATCGCTAGTTAACTTTATTACAGCAACTCGGTTATAAAAAGATTGAATAACTTGCTGAATTTGTTCCTCAGTAAATGCAGCTTTCCTAAGTAATACAGAACAAGTTTCATTTATAACTTGAGTACTGACAATACCATTTACGTTGTTAGTTAACTCGATTGCAATATATCGTTTTCTAACCTCAATAGCCTCATTATAATTTGGATCGGTTGTTAGACGGTAAAGCCAAACATTAGAATCAAGAAAACAAAGTGGATCGTTTATCATCTACCGCTCGTGCATTTCTTCCCGCGAAATCATGCGAATTCCTGAGATTGAAACAGGGTTTTGTGCTAGCTCATCCATAATGTCGAATGGAGTTATTTGTTTTCTAGACTGCTTCAATATAACAATCTTTACAGTAGCAACTTCTGATAATTCTTGCTGATATTCTTCAGGAATGACGATCTTGCCATTTTCCACTCTGGCTTGAAATTCAACACTAGGCATCATTAATACTCCTAAACACTATGCTACTTCCTACTCTAAGCATAGCCGATCGCCCAACAGCGCGATCGCGCTTAGCCGATATACTTCCCTAAAAGCGATAACAACGTTTGCGCTTGACTAAGGTATTTTTGTTACATATCAAAAGTAGCCAATAGCTTGAAACTTACAGAACTATACAAGCTAAATCTGCTTGTCCAGATTAGTATAATCTTATAGAAACGCGATATTTTTCAGCTTTGCATTTACAGAACTAAAAACTAGAGATATGAACACACAATTGGTTGAATCCCTTATACAAGTAATTTTGTCACTTTCACCGGAAGAAAGAAAACTGTTAGAAACAAAATTATTTTGGGATACTTCTGAGCCTACAACTGATGAAATCATGAAACTTGCTCACAGCGGAGGAGCTTTCGAGTTCTTAGCAGATGAGCCAGACTTATACTCTCTTGAAGATGGAGAGCCTATCTAGTGAGTTTAGTAAAGGGTGATATAGTCCTGGCTCCATTTCCGTTTACAGATTTGCAGCAGACAAAACTACGTCCTGCTGTAGTAATATGGGCAGACTCTAGCAATCAAGACGTTACCCTCTGCTTTATTTCCTCGCAAAATCTTTCTAATTTAGGCGTAGGGGAGTTTGTTATTGATTCTTCAGATTCAGAATTCGCGGATACTGGATTAAAGGTAAATTCTAAAGTCAGAGTAACTCGAATTGTTACCCTTGAACGTAGGTTAATTACAAGGCGGTTAGGCAAATTAGGAACCAATCAAATTCAGCAGTTGAATGCTGTTATGATTCAGGCTTTTCAGCTTTGATGAAAGTTGAAATTTAGAGAGATGAAACGCGATCGCAAGAGCCGATATACTTCCCTAAAAGCGATCGCATTTTTGACATATATCAAAAGTAGCCGCAAATTAACCTACGGCTACACAAACAAACTTATTCTTTAATACCAAAATGCTTATATAGCATTTTCCTTAGTACATTACTACTACGCTTTACAAAATCGTCCTCAGACTCATCTACTTGTGGTTCACCAATTTGGTCACTCAATTCGGACAGGAAAGCATCGTTTTGAACTAAACTAGATACCTGTTCTGAAAACTTTTGTTCTTCATTAGGTTTGAAAAACGGTGATGTAATGGCGCTCATTGAAATAGCTAAAGAAGATTGAATACTAGCCAGAGATATGTTTGATGCTGGTAAACTCTGGTCTGATGACTCTATAGCGTTATCCATAAAATCTTTAAAGCTACTCATTTTTTATCCTGACCTTCATTTTTGTAATTTTTATAGTAAGCACGAATTATCTCTTCCATTGCTGAGATAACTAGTTCAATAATTTTACGTTTTGCTTGCTCAGGTAAAATATTCCATAGCTGCAAGACTAGAGAAGTTAACCATGATAACCAATTAAAGATGAACCACATACTTTTTCTTCAAGTGCATGAGAACAAACTAAATGTGCCTATCCATAGTGTTCCCCAAACTTATTAGAGTCAATCATTGTTGAATATAAAGTATGTAATTTCTGTATTTGTTACCACTTTTGTCTAGGCGATCGCCTCGCCCTATTCATCCGCCCGATAGTACCTACTACACTACATTGCGTCAAACCTTTAAAGCATTAGATCTGGGTTGCTGAACTTCACAACACGTACCCATAGTGCCAGAATTGAAATAGAAATCAAGCAATTTGAAGCGTGTTAGATTCGGGGATAGATTCACCTTCTGCTTGCCAAGCTTCCAAATACATTTCAATTACTTTCTCACCATTACGAATTGCTTCCCCGCAAGTTTTTCCATGAGTGCAAGGCATAACAACGCGAATCGCGAAACTCTGGAATCGTGACTAGAAACAGTCTATTTTTATCAGACTATTATTATTTTATTACTTAAGTGAGTAGCATTCACTCATGAGTAGCTTCGCTAAGAGCTTTATGAATCAATTCATCACTTACACCATGACGTTTTAGACTGGCAATTAATGCAGAAACAGTATTACCTTCCAATCGCTCAATATCTACTCGAAGTCCCTGACCAATATATGCTCGAATTAAAGGCTGATAACCGGAGAATCCAAGTAGTGGCGCTAACCGTTTTAAATCGTCTACGACATCTTCAGGAATACGAATGGTAACAGCGATCATGGGGCGATTCTTATCTAATCGTTTTTTCAAAGTTTCAGTTTTCATAGTGTTCGCGCTCCTTACGTGTTGCTCTCCGAGCTGAAATAATCCGAATTATGTTGTCTTGATCGAACTCAATATGAACCACATATAAAAGATTCCATCGACTATCCATGCCAATAATTGCATCCCGTGCTTCATCATTGCGACTGGCATCAACCACAACTAGAAACGGATCGAAGAAGGCTTCTGCGGCTTGCTGAAATGTTATTCCATCATGCTTGTCAAGATTATTTCGAGCTTTTTCCTCATTCCATACAAAGGTAATGCCATTCAGCACAAAGTATGTGTCCATACCTCATAGTGTAGGCAAATCGTATTTACATTGTCAATACAATAACACCTGTAACCCGTATTCCGCTACACTACATTGATGCTGCCCTCATAGCCCATCCATGTCAGACTCCCAAAGCATTAGTGCTGCTGTCGCCAAACTCTACGATACGTATCCCTTTCCTCCAGAACCGCTACTCGACGAACCGCCTCCTGGCTATAACTGGCGCTGGAATTGGCTAGCCGCCTATAGCTTCTGTACCGGACAAAAACCGCAAAAACAAGATATCCGCATTCTCGATGCTGGCTGCGGTACGGGGGTAGGAACGGAATACTTGGTTCACCTCAACCCACATGCCCAAGTTGTAGGAATCGATTTGAGTGCGGGTGCTTTGGCTGTGGCGCGGGAACGCTGTCAGCGTTCGGGTGCTAATCGCGTTGAATTTCAACACCTGAGTTTGTACGATGCGGAACAACTACCAGGGGAATTCGATTTAATTAACTGCGTGGGAGTGCTGCACCACTTACCAGATCCGATCCGTGGGATTCAAGCCATTTCATCTAAACTCGCCCCAGGTGGAATCATGCACATCTTCGTGTATGGAGAATTGGGGCGCTGGGAAATCAAATTAATGCAACAGGCGATCGCACTGCTGCAAAATGACAAACAGGGCGATTATCGCGATGGCGTACAAATTGGCAGAAAACTATTTGCTTCTCTACCAGAAAACAATCGTCTTGTCAAACGCGAAAAATCACGCTGGGCGATGGAAAATCAGCGAGATGAATGTTTTGCAGACATGTACGTTCATCCGCAAGAGATTGACTACAATATTGATACATTATTCGATTTAATTGATGCTTCTGGGTTAACTTTCTTGGGCTTTTCTAACCCAAATTTTTGGCAAATAGAGCGGCTTTTGGGCAAAGATCCGAGTTTATTGGAGAGAACTAACCCATTGAGCGATCGCGCTAAATATCGTTTAATCGAACTATTAGATCCAGAAGTTACCCACTACGAATTTTTCTTAGGTCGTCCATCGCTACCGCAAGCCGATTGGTCGTCAGATGCAGCCTTACTCGCAGCCATTCCCGAACTAAACCCTTGTATAGATGGCTTTCCGAGTCGCTGCTTGTTTAACTACGACTATCAAATCGTTAATCTAACAGAAACCGAACTGGAATTTTTACAGGCTTGCGATCGCAACTTAACAATAGGTGAAATTTTAGCTAACGTAGAACTGGGCATAGAAGGGGTGCGATCGCTCCTTTCCCAACAACTAATCGTACTTTCGCCTGGTTAACTCTTTTTTAAGTATTGTTACCGTAACGTGGTATGATTCTACGTGGCTCATTAGAGTCGAAACATTAGCGTCAGCGTCATTTGCGAGTTTTTGTGAACTTGTCAGACGAATCAACAACACCAACACCTGCAACTGAGGAATCTCAACCTGGTTCCACTACCACACAAGACAAGACTTCCTCAATGCAAGAGTTTTATCAACTCTTCCAAGGATTATTGTCAATCACCCTTGGATTGACGGGGTTTATTTTTATCTCTGTGTGGATTTTCTATTCCCTCAACACTGCCCTGAACTATTTGCTCGGAGCAGTCACAGGTATGGTTTACTTAAAAATGTTGGCTAGAGACGTTGAGCGGCTAGGTCAAGAAAAAAGACAACTGAGTAAATCTCGGTTTGCCCTATTTATTGGTGTGATTGTAGTCGCAACTCAATTGCGTCAACTACAGATTCTGCCGATATTCTTGGGGTTTCTGACTTACAAAGCCACACTTCTCGTCTATACGATTCAATCTGCTTTCATTCCTAACTCTAAATAAGTTAGGAAACCGCAAAACCAATCGCCCCATTCTCGCTTTTTGGGAAAACTGCTTGAATGCAAATGCTTAGCGTCACAAACACCTTTAATTTATTCCCTCTTGCCTCGTTGGAAGTAGGTCAACATTTTTTATGGCAATTGGGCAATCTCAAAATTCATGGGCAAGTGTTTCTCACCTCGTGGTTTGTGATTGGCATTCTAGTAGTTGCTTCGATAGCAGCTACTCGGAACATCCAGAAAGTTCCTAGTGGTATCCAAAATTTAATGGAATACGCGCTAGAATTCATTCGGGATTTGACCAAGAATCAGATTGGTGAGAAAGAGTATCGTCCTTGGGTTCCATTTATTGGCACGCTATTTCTGTTCATTTTCGTATCGAATTGGTCTGGTGCTTTAATTCCCTGGCGGTTAATTAAGTTGCCATCAGGTGAATTAGCCGCTCCAACTAACGATATTAATACAACAGTAGCGCTGGCGTTGTTAACTTCTTTAGCGTACTTTTACGCGGGTTTTAGCAAACGCGGTTTAGGGTACTTTAAAAAGTATATTGAGCCAACGCCAATTCTGTTACCAATCGCAATTTTGGAAGATTTCACCAAACCTCTTTCCCTAAGCTTCCGACTATTTGGTAACATTTTAGCGGATGAATTAGTAGTAGCGGTTTTAGTTCTACTCGTACCTCTGTTTGTACCTCTGCCAGTGATGGCATTAGGTTTGTTTACTAGTGCGATCCAAGCCCTGGTTTTTGCTACCCTCGCAGCAGCATACATTCATGAGGCGATGGAGGGTCATGGTGGTGAAGAACATGAGGCTCATTAGAGCAACTCATGATGAAGTCAGAAAGTCGGAAGTCAGAGTTAATTGATAACTGATAACTGACAACTGAAAAGAAAGTTTGTTGTGTACTCAAAGTAAGGAAAATCAAGATGGATCCATTAGTTTCTGCTGCTTCAGTTCTAGCTGCCGCATTAGCAATCGGTTTAGCTGCAATCGGTCCTGGTATCGGTCAAGGAAATGCTGCGGGTCAAGCAGTAGAAGGTATTGCTCGTCAACCCGAAGCAGAAGGAAAAATTCGCGGTACTCTGCTGTTGACTCTAGCATTCATGGAATCGCTAACCATTTACGGTCTGGTAATTGCCCTAGTATTACTGTTTGCTAACCCCTTTTCCTAAAACCTAAATTCTTATCTTTGTAGAGACGTTCTTAAGAGCGTCTCTACAACTGAGTGAGAACTTTTTTCAATCGGATCGCGTGTAAATTGCCTCTCAAACAACAGAGGATTTTTAGAATATGAAAGGGTGGATGATGTTGCTTGGCATGAAAACAGCCATTCAAGCCAAAGGGGAGAAATAATGTTTGATTTTGATGCTACCTTGCCCTTAATGGCGTTGCAGTTCCTACTGTTGGCATCTGTATTGAATGTCATTTTCTACAAGCCACTAACAAAGGCACTGGACGACCGCGATAATTACGTCCGCACGAATAATGTTGAAGCAAAAGAACGTTTGGCGAAAGCAGAGCGATTAGCAAAAGAATACGAGCAGCAAATAGCAGATGCTCGTCGTCAATCGCAAAAAGTTGTTGCCGACGCTCAAGCAGATGCACAAAGAATAGCGGCGGAAAAAATAGCAGAGGCACAAAAAGAAGCCCAAGCACAACGAGAACAAGCAGCTCAAGAAATTGAGCAACAACGACAAGCAGCTATGGCTTCGTTGCAGCAACAGGTAGATGCCCTCAGTCGCCAAATCGTAGAAAAGCTGTTAGGAACAGTAACCAGTTGAACAGTGACCAGTGACCAGTGACCAGTGACCAGTGAATTCTAACTTCTGACTCCTGATTCCTGACTCCTGATTTCTGACTCCTGACTCATAACTGATAACTGATAACTGACAACTGACAACTGAAAATGTGGATGGGTATGATGGGAAGTTTTATCTGGTTGGTGACACAAGGTAGCCCACTACTTGCTGAAGCGGCAGAAGCAGAAGCAGAAGCAGGCGGGTTTGGTCTTAATTTTGATATTTTAGAAACAAACCTAATTAACCTGGCTATTCTTGTTGGCGTACTAGTATATTTTGGCAGCAAGGTAGTAGGAAAAACCTTGAGCGATCGCCGCGAGCGCATAGAAACAGAAATTGTAGCGGCAGAAAACCGCGCTAAAGAAGCAGCAGCAGCACTGCAAAAACAGCAGCAAAGATTGACAGAAGCTCAAGCGGAAGCCGAAAGAATTCGCCAAAGCGCGACAACGAACGCTCAACAAGCCAAAGAGCAAATCTTGGCTCAGGTGGGAATAGATATTCAACGCTTAAAAGAGACAGCAACTCAAGATTTAAATACGGCAAGAGAACGAGCGATCGCTCAACTGCGAGCTTCTGTAGTTGCAATGGCTTTACAAAAGGTAGAATCCCAATTGGAATCGGGATTAGACGAAAATATCCAACAACAAACAATCGATCGCAGCATAGCACTACTAGGAGGCAGTAAATGAGCAGCAATGCCATGAACGAACAGGTAGTGCAGCCTTACGCCCAGGCATTGATGTCTGTGGCGCGTAGTAATAACCTCACGGAACAATTCGGCGAAGATGCCCGTACTTTAACGAATTTGTTGCGGGAATCAGAGCAATTTCGTAACTTTCTCGCTAACCCCTTCGTCAGCATCAGCGACAAGAAGGCAGTATTGGGGCGAGTTGTCGGCGATAATGTCAACCCCTACATGCGTAACTTCTTAATGCTGTTGGTAGACCGCCGCCGCATTATTTTGTTAGAAGGGATTTGTCAACAGTATCTCGCCCTCCTGCGGCAACTGAATCAAACTGTTTTAGCCGAAGTCACTTCAGCTGTCGAACTGACTGAAGAACAAAAGCAAGCTGTGCGGGATAAAGTCATTGCCATGACCAACGCCCGTCAGGTAGAACTAGAAACAAGAATCGACCAAAGCTTAATCGGTGGTGCGATCGTCAAAGTTGGTTCTCAAGTGATCGACGCTAGTATCAGAGGACAACTGCGCCGCCTTTCTTTACGACTTACTAGCGGCACTTAAAAAGGACGAAGAAAGAAGGACAAGGGAGACAAGGAGGACAAGGAGGAAAAATTCTCCCCCCTCTCCCTTGTCTCCCCCCTCTCCCTTGTCTTCACCACTCCCGATTCCCAAAATTCCTTAACACAAACTCACCATGATCAGTATCAGACCTGACGAAATCAGCAGTATTATTCAGCAGCAAATCGAGCAATACGACCAAGAAGTTAAAGTTGCTAACGTTGGTACGGTATTGCAAGTAGGAGATGGGATCGCCCGGATCTATGGCTTAGAAAAAGCTATGGCTGGCGAACTCTTAGAATTTGAAGATGGAACCGTTGGTATCGCCCTGAACCTAGAAGAAGACAACGTAGGTGCGGTATTGATGGGTGAAGGTCGCGACATCCAAGAAGGCAGTTCCGTTACCGCTACAGGTAAAATTGCCCAGGTTCCAGTTGGAGAAGCCACAATCGGACGTGTTGTGGATGCTCTCGGTCGTCCGATTGATGGTAAGGGAGACATAAACACCTCAGAATTCCGTTTGATCGAGTCTGGCGCACCTGGTATCGTAGCGCGGCGTTCGGTATACGAACCAATGCAAACAGGAATTACCGCGATCGATGCAATGATTCCTGTAGGTAGAGGACAGCGGGAATTAATTATCGGTGACAGACAAACAGGTAAAACCGCGATCGCCATTGACACGATCATCAACCAGAAAACCGAAGATGTCATCTGTGTATACGTCGCGATCGGACAAAAAGCTTCCACCGTTGCTAACGTAGTCCAGACCTTACAAGAGAAGGGCGCAATGGACTACACCATTGTCGTTGCAGCTAACGCCAGCGACTCTGCTACCCTCCAGTACCTCGCGCCATACACGGGGGCAGCATTGGCAGAGTACTTCATGTACAAAGGCAAGGCAACTCTAATCATTTACGATGACTTGTCCAAGCAAGCTGCTGCTTATCGCCAAATGTCCTTGTTGCTACGTCGTCCACCAGGACGGGAAGCATACCCTGGAGACGTATTCTACCTCCACTCCCGCTTGTTGGAACGTGCGGCAAAACTTAGCACCGAACTAGGCGAAGGCAGCATGACAGCCCTACCAATTATCGAAACCCAAGCAGGGGACGTATCGGCTTACATTCCTACCAACGTAATTTCCATTACCGACGGTCAAATCTTCTTAACTTCCGACTTGTTCAACGCTGGTATTCGTCCGGCAATTAACCCTGGTATTTCCGTATCGCGGGTAGGTTCGGCAGCTCAAACCAAGGCAATGAAAAAAGTTGCTGGTAAGCTGAAATTGGAGTTGGCACAATTTGACGAATTGCAAGCTTTCTCGCAATTTGCCTCCGACTTGGATAAAGCCACCCAAGACCAGTTGGCACGGGGTCAGCGTTTGCGGGAGTTGTTGAAACAGCCACAAAACTCGCCACTATCGGTATTCGAGCAAGTTGCCATCCTCTACGCTGGGATTAACGGCTATATGGACGACATCGCCGTAGATAAAGTTACCACTTTCACCAAAGGACTGCGGGAATACCTGAAAACCAGTAAACCCAAGTATGGTGAAATCATTCGTAGCGAACGACAACTTACCGATGAAGCCGAAAAGTTGTTGAAAGAAGCAATTACCGAATACAAACAAACCTTCTTAGCAACTGCGTAGCAATTTTGGATTTTGGATTTTGGATTTTGGATTAAATCTAAAATCCAAATTTCCAAATCTAAAATCTAAAATCTAAAATCTAAAATCGAATCATGGCGAATCTCAAATTAATCCGCGATCGCATTCAGTCGGTCAAAAATACGAAAAAAATTACAGAAGCGATGCGTTTGGTGGCAGCGGCTAGGGTGCGTCGCGCTCAAGAACAAGTACTTTCTACTCGTCCGTTTGCCGATCGCTTGGCACAAGTACTGTATAATCTACAAACTCGCTTGCAGTTTGAAGATGTCAACCTACCGCTATTCAAAAAACGAGACATTCGCTCCATTGGTTTGCTGGTAATTACAGGCGATCGCGGCTTGTGCGGTGCTTATAATACCAACGTGATTAAACGGGCAGAAAACCGCGCCAAAGAACTTCAAGCTGAAGGCTTGGAATACAAATACATCCTTGTCGGACGCAAAGCCATCCAGTATTTTCAACGCCGCAACCAACCCATTGATGCAACGTATACGGGTTTAGAGCAAATTCCTACAGCGGCAGAAGCTTCTAATATTGCTGACGAGTTGCTTTCCCTGTTTTTGTCGGAAAGCGTAGACAGAGTGGAGTTAATCTATACCAAATTCGTCTCGTTAGTTAGTTCTCGCCCAGTGGTACAAACTCTGCTACCATTAGACGCTCAAGGTTTTGAAGCTGCAGACGATGAAGTTTTTCGGCTGACTACCCGTGGTGGTGAATTTGAAGTGGAAAGACAGAAAGTTTCTGCCACTGCACGGAGTTTTCCCAAGGATATGCTATTTGAGCAAGATCCCGTACAAATTCTCGATGCTCTGTTGCCTTTGTACCTGAATAACCAATTATTGCGTGCATTACAAGAATCTGCTGCTAGCGAACTGGCAGCACGTATGACAGCCATGAATAACGCCAGCGACAACGCTAGCGAATTGATTAATACCCTTACGCTGTCTTACAACAAAGCACGGCAAGCCGCCATTACCCAGGAAATTCTGGAAGTTGTCGGCGGTGCGGAAGCTTTGAAATAAGATTTCCCCAACCCCCCTTAACAAGGGGGCTAGGGGGGATCCTCTGTATCTGCCTGCCAAAATCTCCACGACGAATTATAATGAGATAAGAAGTACATGGGGCTTTCAAGGTTTCGACAGGTTGGCGAAAGCTGCTCTGTGATACAGGTCGAGAGTGAGTCTCCTCTCGTAAATCAAAGGCTCAAAAAAACGTAACTGCGAACAACATCGTTCCTTTTGCTCGTAAGGCTGCTCCTGTAGCTGCCTAATAATCTCTCAAAGATTCGAGCGCTTGTAGTTTGACTCCGTTAAGGACTACAGGCAAACCCCAACGGATGCTCTAGCAAGGTTTCTTCGATTTACTTGCTAGTTAAGACTTAATCGAAGCATCCTACGTGCGGGATAATGCACGATCCCCGCCTTGAGGGTCAAAAAGGCTAAGCCTGTGAACGAGTGGGGGGTTAATACCCAATTTGGACACGGGTTCGATTCCCGTAAGCTCCACTTAAAAACCAAAACTGAGTTACCCACCTTGATGTTAAATTCCGGGTGGGTAATTTTTTGGCGTAACCATAGATATAAAATGTTGGTGCGATCGCCACCGCAATAATACAGATTTTTCCCAACAGCGTCTTAAATTATTTCCGCAATCTTCACCAAGAAGATTAGCTGTTGCTTGTGCCAATGTTAATCTAGCAGACTTGCGAGCGGTCTTGACTAGTACTGCTAATTGTACTGGGTTCGTCAGCTATGAGAACTTGTCTGAAGTTTACTGTATTATTTCGCGTCTGAGAATTTCTATGAATTTCCAATTTAACTTGTTAAAGTTTCCACTGTGGCAATATTTGACTCAGCCTATATTTGATGCCAATACGAAATTAGTTCTCAATCCTCAACAGTTTGAGGCGCAACATAGAATCCTGCTTTTAGAGCGTTGCTGGTGTAAAGAGTACGACTCGAAGGATAGTTTTTTCAATAAGTAGGACGGGTGAAAAAACCGCATAATCCTAAAGTTTAGTAAGCGGGTGATGGGACTCGAACCCACGACATCGACCTTGGGAAGGTAGCGTTCTACCACTGAACTACACCCGCAACTTAGCTTTTGAACACATACATATCTGTATATCGTACTCAAAAAATACTCAATGGGCAAGAAGAAAAGAAGTCCAAGAGGCGGTGTACATATGGAAGCTGTCGGGAATTCGCTGAGAATCAGATTTATGGCAACCGCTGGTGGAAAACAAATATGCTTTCACCCATGAGATTTCCAATTTTTCACTACCTTCATGCATTCCTTTGTTGCCTTTAGGTGTTCCTGATTTTCCTTAACATGTTCCTGCGAAGCTTTGATAAACTCCTCTTTTGAGTTTTCATTGTGCTTCCGAGCCGCTTGGGAGTGTTTCAGTGAAGCATCAGCGTGTTTTTGCGCAGCCTTACCGTATTTTTCGATTAGCTCTCCATGCGTACTCTGTGGCTCTCCAAGATTTTGTAAGAGCTTTCCAGTTTCCTTAGTATGCTTAGCCTGTTTCTGTGAGGCTATGGCATGTTCCTCAGCAGCCAATGCATTCTCTTCTGACACCCCAGACATAACCTACCTACAGATAACTAAGTTTGTCTAGTGTAGCCCTGGTGTCTGCTTCTGCTCATCCGGCAATCGGCTGATTATTTGATATGTACTAATAAAATTCCCACCAACTAGCGTTGCGGTAGGAACGGCTGGTAGGAAGGACATGAAAAACCTATATTGTTGCCTTATCCAATATTGATTTACTAATATGCAGTTTTCATTAACCAATAGGCTGAACTATTTGTCATAAGTGGTTGTTAATTAGAACACATACTAATCCTTACAGTATGTACTCTATTGCCTAGTTTTTACTGGAGAGATAGTAACGAATAATGTTTTCTAACTCATCAATGCTGTAAGGCTTGGTAACGCATTCTAGACAACCCTTGGAGATTCAAAAAGAGATTATCTACTCGCTGCTGAGACTAGTCCTGTGTTATGCTGCTGACGAAAGAAAATCTTGGTCAGAATTGGGGCTGCCAAATTATGGGTGCAGCGATCGCCCGTCATGTCATAACTGTATTAACAGCTAGCAGCTTGTTTGTCGCTCAACCAACATCAGCAATCCCTGCGAGCGAATACCGTGCCTTGGGATTATCCTATCGTGCAGCGGCAAAATATCCAGAAGCGATCGCGGCTTTGCAAAAGTCTGTAGAACTCGAACCGCAAAATCTCTCTGGACGAGTTTTGTTAGGCTGGACGCAACACCTAGCCGGACAAAAAGAAGCGGCGGCTGAGTCTTTAATTCAAGTTTTATATCGCGATCCGAATTCTATTCCAGCTCTCAACGCTTTGGGAATTGTTTATTTAGTCAGTGGTAAATTGAATGCTGCTGTATTCGTTCACGCATGGGCAGCAATTTTACAACCAAAAAATGAGATTGCCTATTACAATCTCAGCTTAGCTTTTGAGCGATTGCAGTCCTACGAACCTGCAATTAGTGCGGCAAAACGCGCCGCCCAGCTAGAACCAACCAACCCTCATCCTTTAGTTGCTCTCAGTCTCGCCCATTGGCAGAAGGGCGAGCGCGCTGCGGCTGAAGCTGCTTATCGACAAGCATACAATCTAGATGCACGGTATGGCGATCGCATTTTTCTCAACCATCTCCTGCAAGCTGGGTTCAGCCAGTCGCAGATTGAGATGACAAAACACATTTTAGCCGCAACTTTTCCCTAACTCTCACTCGAAATGTAGTTTTTAACAAGGTTTAAACAAAAAATAAATAAAATTTGCTTGCATAAATAATTAATATTGATTAACTGTTCTTGAACTTACAAGAATACTGTTATATACGAAACTATAGCAATCCTAGATGGATCGTGAAATCGATTGTCCGTATAGAGACGTTACATGTAACGTCTCTATACGGGAAACGTTCACACATCAATTTGGATTGCTATATAACCATTACTAAAATCTTTTTATGATGGATAATTCGTATCCCTTCGAGGACAATCAACTTATAGAAGAATTAGCTAGAAATCTCAATTTGGCAACACCAGAATATTCAGCATTGCCAGAAGCAGAGAAAACAATAGATCGGCGGGCGATTGAAGATGTATTTAACCTACTGCTAAGATATATCATTCTGAAACAAGAAATATACATTTCTACATCGAATTTATCCAATCGACAACAAATCACAACTATCTTCGATCGCCTTGCTCCGACAATTTGGATGAAGCTATCTATAATTGGAGCGAGTTTTTTTATTTCGGCTGCTATTGGATTAGGTTTGTTCAATCCAACAGCAACAGCACCTATCAGAATATATATTTATCTTTTTGGTTTTTTTGGCTTATTGTTTGCCATCCTTTGGGAAGTTAGATGGTTAAGACAGTTATCGAGTCAACAAGTAATTCGCAACCCAAAAGAAATAGCCTGTTTGGATTTTGAAGTAACTAGAGCGCAAGCGATTGGCTATGAATTAGATTTAGTCGATAAAATTATTCAAACGGCAAATTTCAGCAAACAAGCGCTCCAGTATGTTGAAAATAAAATTCACTCCGAACTATCATTTCAGACGCAACAGGTAAATCTAGCACATAAAATTATTAAAATAGCTGCAATTTTTATTGTTCTAAGCTTAGTTTATACTTCTATGCCCTTGCAGCTTTTACTAAACTCAATTTTGTTAAATAACCTAGCAATTCTCAACTCTATCGTGGTAGTTATAGCCGTATTGGGTGCAGGTGTAATTCTATTTGTAGAATGGGTGGGAGACACAGTTGTACAGAGAAAAATTATTAGCTACAAAATTTGTGAGAATATATTAAAACAAGCGCGAGTGCTGTTAGAAGATTGATTTGTCTTTCATTAAGAAATCGGCAGTTGGAAGTTGGAATTCAGCAGATAATATTTACCTCTCACCAACTACCAACAACCAACTACCAACAACCAATTACCAATTACCAATTACCAATTACTACCCTCATTTCTCCACTCCTGAATGCCCTACAAGATCGCCCACAGGTTCAAATCGCCCGCCTAAGTATTTTGCTAAAAATTCCTCGGCTTTAGCATAGAAATGCAAGCGATTTTCGGGACGGGCAAAACCATGTCCCTCATCTGCGTACAGCAGATATTCAACTGGTCGATTGGATTGCCGCATTGCTGCCACAATTTGTTCGCTTTCTGCTTGTTTTACCCTCGGATCGTTAGCTCCCTGTCCAATTAACAAAGGTTTTTGGATGCGATCGCAGTAAAATAAGGGCGATCGCGATTTGAGAAATTCTGGTTCCGTCTCTAAATTTCCCAAACGATGAGCAAACATAGCTTTCATCGGTTCCCAGTAAGGCGGAATACTCTGCATCAGCGTAATTAAATTGCTGGGACCGACGATATCAACTCCAGCTGCAAATACCTCTGGCGTGAAAGTTAACCCCGCTAGCGCCGCATAGCCACCGTAGGAACCACCCATAATCGCTACTTTTTGAGGGTCAGAAATACCTTGTTCTACTAACCAATTGACTGCATCGATCAGATCGTCGTGCATCTTTGCGCCCCATTCGCGGTTTCCCGCATTCAGAAACGCCTTACCGTAGCCAGTAGAACCGCGAAAATTGACTTGCAATACCGCATAACCTCGGTTCGCCAGCCATTGCACTTCTGGATCGTAACCCCAAGTATCCCGCACCCAAGGACCTCCATGCACTAGAAGAATTGTTGGTAAGTTCTTAGCTGCAATTCCTACAGGTGTTGTGAGATAGCCGTGAATTGTTAACCCATCTCTTGTAGGGTAGGAAACAGGTTGCATGGTTGCTAATTGCAATTCTTCGAGTTTGGGTTGGTTGCTAAAAAGTAAAGTGCTACTTTTGGTCGTGCGATCGTATGTGTAGTAGTAAACTGGTCCATTGTCAGTGATGTAAGCCACTAACCAAGTTCGATCTGCCAAGTCACGGCTAGTAATGTTGTATTCTCCAGGGCGGACTTGGGCAATTACTTCTAGATCGTCAGCTATACTGCGATCGAGAATTTGCCACTCTTGTTTGTCGCGGTAAAAAGAAACCGCTTGCAGAACACGATCGGTTGGGTGAACGATGACACTATCAACATCGTATTCTGGATCTTCAGCAATAACAGTCTCTTGACGAGTCGCTAAGTCTAGGGCGAGGAGGCGTTGGGCGTTAGCATCGTGACTGCCGACGATATACAAAGTTTTGTCATCAGCAGAAAAACTAACAGCGTAGCCTTCATCCTCAGAACTCCAGTGGCGTAAATTTTCCCAAGCTGCCTGTGGGGATTCGCGGTAAAGTAGGTCGTACCCACCATCAGCCGTAGCTGCGATCGCAGCTTGAACTTGAAACTGAGTATTCACAGTCCAAGAGACAATGTTACCTGGGTTTTCCGTGTCAAACTCTACTGCCCCATTTTTGAGGTTAACGCGGTAAACATCGTGCTTGCTTAAATCTGGCAAATTTAACCCCACCAAAAATTCATGCGGGAAGTTATGGTCTAAGGCGAGGGGTTGCGCCTGTACCCCTTGAAACGGAGTCAGGTCGCGGACAATATTCGTATTGATATTGACTGCATAACAGTGCCAGTTTTCATCGCCATCGGCATCTTGAAGGTAGATTAGCTGTTCGCCATCAAACGTCCAGAAGTACATGCGGATACCCCGTTTTTTATCCTGGGTCAGTTGGCGATCGTCTTGTTGTCCTACAGTACGCACCCACACTTGAAGGATATTTTTTTCATCTGGAGCAATATACGCCAAATACTTGCCATCTGGGGAGAGTTGAGGACGGGCGCGTTCTGGGTTGCCGAAGAGAATTTCCCGTGGAATTAATGGTGGTAGTTGCGTTTGAGGTTGACTGACTGTTGTTGTCACCATACTTGCCTCCTGATAATTGCTCTTTTACGATTGTTACCGCAATTGAGCAAAAGCCGCAGGATGGTTAGGGAATGCGATTGGCGATCGCTATGATTTGTGTACGTCACCACTTAAAAGCGAAGCCAGCGATCGACAGCAATCCCCAGAAAACTAGTGCGCTGCCAATGCCAAACCAAAGCGACGGAATTTCTTGTAGAACTACAGATGCAAATAACACTGCAAACATTGGCTCTAGCAGTAATATTGCAGTTGCCAGTACGACTGGTAAACGCTGCGCCGCTATTGCATAGCATAAAAATGGTCAAGCAGTGGAGAAAATTCCCAACCCTAATCATACGAGAATAACTTGTCGATCGATTTCGATTCCAATTGACGCTGGGAAGAGAACTGCGCACAAAAAAGATAAGATACTTCCTACTGGAGATTAGACTATTTTCCGGTGCGAAACCTAAAAGTCTTACAGTGATTGAAATAGAAGTTTTAGGTACTCAATCCGAGTCAGACTGGTGAGGGGTGTTACGAAAGAAATATCACATGGATAGAAAATTTAGCACTCTGGTGCAATTAACTGGTCAGATGGATGCTGAAATGGTTGAGATTGACCGTCTTCTGGATGATAAGAAACTAATGGAGTTAGTTGAAACTGATTTATCAGAGCGTTCTCCCCATTCTACCAAAACCGGAAGAAATTCAATTCCCGTAGAAGTCATACTACGGATGATAGCTCTGAAACATTTACGTTATCTAAGTTACGAAAAACTCCTCAAAAATGTAAATGAAAGTTTAGTTTTAAGACAGTTTTGCCGAATATATTTTCATTCACTACCGAGCAAGAGTACGCTAATTCGTTAGTCAAATCAAATTAGGAAAAAACTTTGAGTAAAATTAATCAACGGCTAACTCAAATAGCTATCGAGCTAAAATTCACTCAAGCACAAAAAATGAGAACAGATGGAACAGTAGTAGCCACAAATATTCACTTTCCTTCTGACAATAGCTTATTAGTAGATGGAGTGAGAGTTCTGAGTCGTCTCTTGTGTAAGGCTAAAGAAATTCTGATTACAGACTCAAAAATTCATCCTCGATTATTCCAAAACCGTCATCGGACAGCTAGAAAAATTTCTCGCGCTTATTGATAGTCTATCTCAAGCTCGAAGCCAATTGGGTCGTCAAAATAGAGAACAAGCTTATCGCCAACTACTTGAATTGACCCAAGCTAGTTTAAGACAAGCTCAAAAAGTACAGGTTCTTCTCAAGAATACGAGCGGTTCGCGAGTCGCAAAAATCGTTCGAGATTTGGCTATTTTTCTACCTCTTTCATGGGCAATGACGCTGGCTAATTGAGTTTCGTTCTGGGCGAATCTCATCAACCCCGTGTGGACGTAGACAAAACCGCCCATTGTGGCAAAAGCATTAACGCTATTATTATTTACGACTTGAAACGTATAGGGAATGTCAGAGCGATCGCTACTTTTTACCAACCGCTGCCCGATCTGATTCACGTATCGCTCGATCTGGGGATTGCGGTATAGTTTAACTTCTTTTGTAACTAGCTGCTGATTAATCTGCTTGCCTAACTCAACTTCTTGTGAATCGGAAATAGTAGACAATTGAATCACTTGCACTCCCTGACGCAAAATATCTAACCAGGGAATTGCCTGGGTAATTTGAGGCGAACCGACAAAAAGACCAACCGCCATCAAGAACGCTAGAAATGGATACTAGGAACGGCGAAGACGACGGGTAAAGAAAGAAAAAAGGTTAGACATAAATTTGAACTGAGCATAGTTATTTAATTCTCTGGCGGAGAACTGCGGACTTCTTCCACTTCTCCAACTTCAAAAATTAGAGTGAAACGCTGTCCCATTTCGCGATGAATAAAATCTTCTAATAACTGCACCTGTCGAGGTGTCACTGGTTCCTTTGCCCGCACGTTCAAGCGAACTTGGGGTGGATTTGTAAACCAGTTCGTCTCTTTGCTAAGCAACTCCAACCGTTGAAAAGTAATAGTTTGACTCACTAAAGCTCGTTGCAAACTAGTTTCTAGCTGTGTCTGTCGGATCAAGCGGAAAAAGCTAAAACCGAGGGGCAGCAGCAGAATTACTGTTAAGAATATAGTCCAGATGAGGGGTTTTTTTGCTTGTGCCAGCGAGGTATAGCCTACTACTAAAAAAGTGAGCATACACGCTAGAGTAATACCCAGCAGGTTAGTTAAGTAAAGGATTGTTGCTCCCAGACTCAGCCACCAATCAGCCCGTGATAAACCCAACCCGATCGTGCAAATCGGTGGCATCAAAGCCACAGAAATTGCAGTTCCGGCAAGACTGCCAGAAATTTTTGGTTCTGCCTTGGCATAGCCGCTAATTGCACCAGCCGCCACAGCAATACCCAAATCTAATAGCGTTGGTCGAGAACGGGATAAAATCTCGCTGCCAAAGCTGGGAAGACTGACAATTAAACCCAAGCAGTAGGAAATTATCACGGATAAAAACGTTCCTATTCCCAGCGCGATCGCGCCTTCACGGAACAAAATAACACGACCTTGCAAAGCACCTAGAGCTATGCCTCGAATTGGCAACATTAAAGGTGCGATAATCATTGCGCCAATAATCACGGCAGCACTGTTTGATAGCAAACCAAGGGTGGCAATGACACAAGAACTGATAGTTAAAGCTAAATAAGACGAGCTTAACTTTGATTCCTCCAGCAACTCTGTATGGAGTTGCTGAATTTCTAACGGATGAGATTTTTTGTTCCTGAAGTTATGGAAGTGATCGCGAATATTACTGAACAAGCCTTTCTCCCACTTGGTTGCTGGTCACTGGTCACTGATAACTGAATTAAAGTCCTACCCCTAGAGGCTCGTCATAAGCACGCGAGTCTGACTAAGATTGACTTTTGAAGTGAATAAAAATTGACGCATGGTAATGGAATTGGCGATCGCAGAGGCAGCAATTGAAACCAACATCAAGCAATTTTTGTCAGTCCTAGCAGTGTCTCTAGGCGTGGCAACGCTACCGCAAGTCTTTAGCTGGTTTCGCCAAATCCCTTATACCCTACTACTCGTCATTGTAGGTCTGGGATTGGCGTTTGTGGATGTGCGTCTGGTGGAACTATCGCCTGGACTGATTTTGTCAATTTTTCTACCACCGTTGCTATTTGAAGCTGCTTGGAATTTGAAATGGTCGAGTTTGAAGCAAAATCTCGTGCCAATTTGCCTTTATGCTGTGGTGGGTGTAGTTATATCAATTGTCGGCGTGGCATTTAGTTTAAATCAATTTGCCGCACTGCCTTTGACAACAGCTTTACTAATTGGCGCAAGTCTCTCTGCTACCGATCCGGTTTCCGTCACTGCTGTATTTCGAGAGTTAGGCGTAAGCAGTCGTTTGACAACTTTAATGGAAGGCGAAAGCTTATTTAATGATGGGATGGCAGTGGTTGCCTTTGAATTTTTAGTGGCACTGTCTTTCGGAAACACGCAGCTTGGAGTTCAGCCAATTTTAGTCCAGTTTTTTGTGGTTGTAGGCGTTGGTGTTGCTGTAGGAGGTTTAATTGGTTTTGGTATTTCCTACCTGACGCAAAGATTCGATTTACCTTTAGTCGAACAATCTTTAACTCTGGTTGCTGCTTACGGCACTTACATAATTACTGAGGATTTGGGCGGTTCTGGAGTGATTGGAGTCGTGACTTGCGGCTTAATTCTGGGAAACTTTGGCTCTCGCATCGGCATGAATCCTCGCACGCGAATTATTGTCAGCGAGTTTTGGGAGTTTTTGGCGTTTTTTGTCAACTCAATCGTGTTTTTGCTAATTGGCGACCAAGTTCACTTTACAACGTTGGGAGAGAATTTAGGCATAATTGCCGTAACGGTAGGGGCAATTGTTGTCATGCGAGCGATCGCAATTTATACTCTCAGCCAATTGAGTAACTATCTTGCTAAATCTACCATCCCCTTACCAGACCAAACCGTACTTTGGTGGGGTGGGTTGCGCGGTTCCGTGTCAATTGCTTTAGCATTGAGCGTATCGGCTGCTCTCCCAGAGCGAGATAAAATTATTGCTACGGTGTTTGGCGTAGTATTATTCACCTTGCTGTTTCAAGGATTGACAATTAAAACTTTACTGCAAAAGTTAAACTTATTAGGCGATCGCCCTCGTCAAGAGCAATATATGGAATTTATCGCGCGACGGGTTGCCCTCGATCGCGTGTTAAAACAGTTACAGGCAGACCAGCGCCCAGGTATCGACCCAGAGTTTTATCGCTACCAAGAAGCACTGATTAAAGGCGGCATCGAAGATTTGCAAAAAGAAATCGAGCAATTGCAAAACGAGTATCCCGACCTGATAAATTTTAGCGCCGAACAATTACGCTCCGAACTATTGGCAACCGAGGCGAATACATATGCGGAATTTGTCAAAGCCGGACGATTAAATCGAGAACTGTCGCCGTTTCTCCCAGAAGTATTACAAACTGGAGATGGGCATAGCGATTAAGCCATAGGCGATTAAATTTTCTACAGTCCGCGCAGGCGGACTTCGCTTGTGTAGTCGCGAATTCAATTCGCCCAGGCTTTCTAAGAGGAATGCTGCCACCGATCCAAAATATCTTTAAACAAAGTTTCTTCAATCCAGGTTTTAGCAACTACTGCGAGGGGAAGTGCCATCAGCAATCCCAAAGCCCCAAAAAAAGTAGTAAAGAAAATTTGTGCCGTCAGCGTAACTGCTGGTAGTAGCGCAACTTGATGAGCCATTACGGTTGGCGTTAGCCAGTAACTTTCAACATTCTGAATGATGATATATAAAACTATAACGGCGAGAGCTTTCCAGGGTGCATCCAGAAAGGCGATCGTCGCAGGTAAAAATACACTCAGAGTAGGTCCAATATTGGGAATAAAATTCAGTAATCCTGCTAAAACTGCATGAGCTAACGCTAGCGGTACTTGTAATATCCACAAACCAATTCCACTCAAAGCACCGATGAATACCATTTCAATCAAAGCACCAACTGTCCACGCACCCAAACCATCGGCACAGCGAGTCAGGATTTCATCTACTCTTTTGCGATAAAATGCGGGAAAACAACGGATAAAAGCTTTGCGATAAGGCTGAGGATTAACTAATATCATTAAAGTTAAAATCAGCACCAGCAAAAATTCTAACAACGCACCCACAGAGGTAGAAAAGAAAGCTAACATCTGTGCTGGGAGATTGGCAATGTAAGGCTGAATCTGTTGGATAATTTGATTTAAATCGGGAACTTCTGGCAAAAATGGCGCAACCCGCAGCTCTAACCAATTAATTCCTTGTCGAATTCGTTCTATTCCAGACGGTAAAAGTTCTACCAAGTCTTGAAACTGATTGATAAAGGGAACTACAATCAGCCAAAAACTCACAGTTAGTAGAGCAACAACAATACCTAAACTCAACCATACCGCTCCAGCTCGTTTCATGCCCGATCGCCCAAATCGTCGCACGAGTTGATTAATTGCTACTGCTAATACAGATGCTGTAAATAAAAGTAACACTAGCTGTCGAATTTGCCAGAGGATGTATAGGGAAACAATCAGTGCAAATAATCCTAGCCATTGCCCAATTCTCATTGCTTGTTTGACTCCTTGCTTCTGCCTGTCCTTGACTCATAAAGGAATTTTCAACCACAGCCAAAAGGCAGAATTAATTTTTTGCTGACATTTTCTACCGATTTGAGTCATGAGGCATACGAGCATTGCTAGCCTCATTCCGATTTAACAAATGACTAATAACCAATGACCAATGACAGTCACATCAAAAGATCTTATGACCCATTGAGGATTACCAGATAACTTGCTATTTCTAGAATTGTTCCTAATTGTGATGGAAAAGTGATAGTAAGACAAGCATATTTTTTTATCATTTTCTAGTCACATTTGACTTCAAAACTAGAAACAAACTGATGAAATAACTTGAAAATGCCGAGCTTGTACTTTTTGTAATTCAGACCAAACGAGATTTTCATATCTTGCAGATAACCGATCGCGCGATCGCTCAATTAAATTGTAAATCTAAGCACAGAGCTAATTACTCCGAATGATAGAGGTAGAACGAGTAGTTATAGTTATTTGCTTAAAAGGCAAATATCTAGACAGTAAATATCCAAATATTCACCTTTTTCAATAGCAAAAGCACATTTTGGCTAATTATTAGTGGAGCCAACTGCGATTTGTATTAACAACTTTCATGAGGTAAATTATGGATTGGCAGGCTTTGTGGCATTGGCTTTATATTGCAGGGATGGCGATCGGGGCAATCCACTTCATCATGCTTGGTAGAAATCCTCGTGGTGTCCCCAGATATGAGTATTTAGTTGCCGCTTTTATTCCGATCTGGTCGGGACTGGCATATCTGTCGATGGTTTTACCAGGTGCGGAGTTAGAACAAGGAAAGATTGAGGTGGCGGGACAGGTGGCTCATTTTGCCCGTTACATCGATTGGATTGTCACTACACCGCTATTGTTATTAGCCCTGTCTTGGACGGCAATGCATCGCCTGCACAAAAAAGACTGGACGCTGATTGCCTCTTTAATGGCTACTCAAGTCATTGTAGTTGTTTGCGGTTTAGTTGCCGATCTGTCTGTCATCCCTTGGGTGAGATATTTATGGTACATCAACGGTGTAGTTGCCTTCTTTGTTGTTTTGGCAGGAATTTGGGGACCATTGCGTGCCAAAGCCAGCAGTCAAGACTCAGCTCTGTCTAGTTTTTACACCAAAATTGCTACTTATTTCACAGTGCTATGGGTTTGCTATCCGATTGTCTGGATTCTCGGTCCTTCCGGTTTTCGGGTTTTCGGTCAAACTGTAGATACATTTTTGTTTTGTCTGATTCCCTTGTTTTCCAAAGTCGGATTTAGCTTCTTAGATTTACATGGCTTACGCAATCTCAGCAGTCCTGACACGCAAACTCGTCTTGATGAAAGTGTAGGCGGTGTAATGCGGATGATGGGATTTGCAACTGTCGTAGCACAACCAAGGCGATCGCAAGCACAGAGAAAAACTCGTTATTTATCAGGAGGTATGCGATAATGCAACCAGTTGGACATACAAAATGGGCAATCGCAGAGGGTTATATCCCAGCTTATAGCAATGGACCCGAACCTCAATTTACCAGCCATGAAACCGTATGTATTCTCAATGCTGGTGACGCAGATGCCCATGTTGAAATAACAATCTTTTACAGCGACAAAGAACCCGTTGGTCCTTACAAAGAAACTGTTCCAGCCCGACGCACGAAACATATTCGCTTCAACAACCTCAAAGATCCAGAACCAATCCCCCTCGACACCGACTTTGCCAGCGTCATTGAGTCGGACGTGCCAATTGTCGTCCAGCATACCCGTTTAGATTCCCGTCAAGCAGAGAACGCCCTTCTCAGCACCATTGCCTACGCTAGCAATTAGCTTAAAAAACATAGGCAAGAAAAAGAATGGTTCTTTTGGGTTGCGGGTGATAGTCGATCGCTCCCTGCAACCAATGGTAGATGATCATCGTCGCCGGATCGCGCAGGATGAAGCAATTGTCAGCTTATTGCCTGATTGTCAAATACTAAGTGCCCTAGCTTTGCACTTCAATTTTTAAGAGGAGAATATGAGCAACAAATTTCTTTTTCTAGCTCCAGTTTTAGGGCTGTCCCTGCTTATTGGTGCTTGCGAACCCACGGGTACAGGCGGTACTGGTGGTACTGGTACTACTGATACTACTAGTCCTGCTGAAACTCCTGCTACTAGCCCCACAACTCCAGCTGAGACTCCAGGCACGACAACCACCCCACTTGAAACTCCAGGCACGACAACCACCCCACTTGAGACTCCAGGCACGACAACCACCCCACTTGAAACTCCCACCCCAACCGTCACGCCTTCACCTTCCCCATAACTTGTCTTTATCGACTCGACTTGCGATCGCCAGTTGTAGCGATCGCTGGCATTGAAAATTCTCATTGTTGATGGTGGAGTTGTTAGCTCTCCACTGTTGGCAATTTTGTCATGCAGTTCATGTTAGTAGAGCAGTTGTTTCGTGACATCTCAAGTACGAACAATAAATTGAGCGATCGCCTTGACAAACTATTCCTAAGATGAATAAGGAAAATTTAACCAAAAATAAACGGCAACAAAAACGACCGTGGAAATTATGGATAGCATGGACACCGATCGCCTTAACTCTAGTAGGATGCGAGCCTGCTAGAGATATTTTTTCTAGAATTCCTGGGCTGGGACCACCTGCTACCGAACAGCCAAAAACCCCAGCGAAATCTCCTGCTGTTGCCGAAATGGAAGCAGAGATTCGGCAGCGTATTAACGATATTCGGCAGCAGAATAATTTGAATCCGCTAGAACATAATGAAAGGTTAGCTCAAGTAGCCCGCGATTACAGCCGTCAAATGGCGCGGGAAGATTTCTTCAGCCACACTAGCCCTAGTGGTAGTACCCCAGCGCAAAGAGTCAGTGCCGCAGGCATTACTTATTTAATGGTGGGGGAGAACTTGTTTAGAAGTACCAACGTTCCTAACCCCATTTCCTCATCAGTTAAAGGCTGGATGGATAGCCCAGGACATCGGGAAAACATTCTGCGTTCTGCTTTCAACCAAACAGGTGTTGGGATTTGGCAAGATGGCAACAGATTTTATGCCACGCAATTATTTATGCGATCGCTTTTTTAATTCAGTGAGTAGTGAGTAGTAAGTAGTGAGTAGTGGTGAAAATACAAATTACAAATTACAAATTACCAATCCTTACAAACATTTCATAACTCAAACAAAAATAGTATAAATTATGTGAATTAGTGTTGAGCAATCAATTTGACAGAACAAGCTTGGCAATCTTGGAAAATTAAATCATCTTATGCTCGATTGGATTACGAATGTTATTTCTAGAATGGGCTATCTGGGTATTACCTTGTTGATGGTGCTGGAAAACTTCTTTCCTCCCGTGCCAGAGGAAATCGTCATGCCATTGGCAGGGTTTACCGTCCAAAGAGGCGAATTAAATTTTCTATTTGTGGTGTTAGCGGGAACAACGGGAACTGTTCTAGGAGCGATAATTTGGTATCACGTTGGCAAGCTGGTAGGTGAAAAGCGGCTGCGGAAATGGGTAGATAAACATGGCAAATGGATCGGTTTATCTGGTGAAGATATCGATAAATCCAAGCGATGGTTTGCTAAATATGGGGGAATTGTCGTGTTCTTCGGTCGATTTATTCCAGGTATTCGCACTTACATTTCCATCCCTGCTGGTTTAGAAGGCATGGCTTTACTACCTTTTGTGTTGTACTCGTCAGCTGGTACTTTTTTGTGGATAGGAATACTAACTTATGCAGGTTACGTGCTAGGGCAAAACTATCAGTTAGTAGAAAAGTTTCTCAGTTCTGCTTCTACAGTTTTCTTCGTATTAGGGTTTGTATGTTTCGGAATTTGGGTGATGTATCGCCGTCACAAGCAGAAACAGAAAGCAAAAAGATAACAAAATTTCTTCTGCCATCTGCCCTCTGCTTTCTGCCTCCTGCTATAGTTTTGCAGATTCTAAAGGTTTTCTTCGATTTAATTGACGGTTAGCAATCTTATCTGCAATCTGGTTGAAAAAATGCTCTGTATTTGTATCTTCTCCACCCCAAGCAGGAATTGTTGCCCCAATTCTAGTAAAGAAATCATACACGATAAATTGAGCGATTTTTTGCTTTTTCCCTTTAGCTGACCAAATAATCTGACAGGGATATGCAAGAATGCCCGCAGTCGGAATTAATCCCACTAATAAAGCAACCCAAGGAATTTTTTGTCTGGCGATCGCCGCTTGTAATGCTCTCCAAGATGTATAAATCGTGCGGTAAACTGGACCACCAACAATCAACCAAGTTATAAAACCAACTCATTAATCAAGCCTACGAAGTACAGTAGTGGCACTAATACATATTCGATAATTTTAACAAATAACTTGATGCCTAAATGAACGCCAAAATCAGTTAAATATTCGCTGCTTTTTTCCCGCTCTAAGCTTTGAAACAAACTGTCAGCTTCTTCGTTAATTAAATGCTTTCTGTTTTGCCAACGCTCGATCCTTCTTGCTACATAGTTTCTAACTATATTAATTCTATATCTTTGCGATAAAATAAATCTCCAAAGGTTATAAAAAAATTGGAGATACGGAATATTAATAATTTTGTGGACAAGAGTAATAGGTAATTGAATTAATAGTTGATTGATAATTTTTTGGAAAATATTCCAAAATCCCCGTGTATACCACAACAAGAAATGCTCAGAATACCATCTCGCTTGTTGCTCGTCGATCGCGCCTTTTTTCAATTGATATTGAATACTGCGATCGACTCTCCTCATTGATTTCCATTTGTCTTGATGATACTCTAATCGGTCAACCCACCCTAAAACTTCCTGATATTTCTGGCTGCCTATATTTGCTACTAATTCTACTTGATAATTATGTATATATCGTTTTAACTTATAATTATCTACATCATCAAACATCGCCCGTTTGTATTTTAATGTCTTGGGCAAGTAAAATGAAAATAGAGCAATGATATTTATCGGGAATAAAGCTGGAACACCCGATTCTAAATCTATCCAAACAAAAACAGGCTGGTTTGAAGTATCACTGGCTAATAAGAAATTGTTTAAAGCTGTAGGAGTACCTTTGCCAGCTTGCCAAACTAATCCGTCTAAGCCTGCCTCAATTAATTTTTTTTGCAATGGTAGCATGATACCGCGAACTAATGCAGGTAATTCGATTGCCCGTTCTCGGCTACACGGTTGAAGCAGCGAAACATGTCTTCCCTTGATAAATTCTGTATCTATTTGATAAGCTTTAAACTCTTGATTCCACTTGGTAGAGAGAGCATCTGTAACTGTGAGGCGATCGCCAAACCAAAATTGTACTAATTCACCGAGAATTTTGCGGCGATAAAATGCACAAGCGATCGCATCTTTGTTCCAAATATAAGGATTAGGAGAACCAAAGAAAAAGTAATGAATTATGTTAGCAATCGTATCTGGATAAAATATTTTACGGGCGATCGCACCTGACTGGCTCTCAACTAAAAATACCTTCCCCGATCTTCCTGCTCCTAAAAGCTTAGCAACGGAGGACTCTTGTAAAGCTGCCATTAATTTGCCCGCCTTAAAGACATATAAGTATTAATATTACCTATATGTCTTTGTTAAAATCTCTACCAAGGGAAAGGGCTATTGAGATAATATATATCTACTACTTCAGCTTCGTTATACATCCGCACGCAACCGTGAGAAACAGCTTTGCCTACAGACTCAGGATTAGGAGTACCGTGAAAGCCAATTGAATTTTTACCATCTGTCCAAAAACCAATCCAGCGAGTACCAAGTGGGTTTTCAGGAGTACTACCAGGGACAGTTTCCCCTGTAAATGGGTGTATCCAAGTAGGCTGTTTCAACATTTGACCGACGCGAAAATTACCAGTAGGAGTTTCCCAGCCTTGGCGACCTATAGCAACAGGATCTGAGCGATCGCTTTAGCATTAGAAAAAATTACCTTGTAGAGAAAATCTATCACACATATAGCAGTTCTAAATGATTTGTAAAGTAGGCTTCTAGCCTGTCGCAAGCTAGAAGCCTGCTCCGTTCATGAGTCAAATAGGATTGCTATATCAACGATTAAATTCAGTTGCTTAACATCTGTCTTAAGTAAGAAGTCTTTTTGTGTTGAAAAGCACGAAGATTTACATTTGTTTTATCACTTTTGAGTCACATTTGTTATCAATGCTGGAGATAGAAGATTTGGTGTTTATTTAGTATTCGTAATTACAAGTTGCGCGATCGCTACTTTCACTCATGAGATAGACACTGAATCAAACAATAGAAGGTAGCTTGACTATTAATGTCGCTACATTAAAGATTTTGACGGCTGCCAATCGTATCGAGTCAAGAGAACGAGGTAACTTATGGATCGGTTAAAGTCTTTACCAAACTGGTTGCGTCCGACTCTTTTACTCGGATTAATTCTTTTGATTGTTGCCTTTGTGGGTTATCAACTTGAGCTAACTCTACCAGGAAGACCGCCAAATATTAATAATACCTATACCCCACTGACAAAATCACCACCAAACTCAGTAGGTTCGTACGATGTGTTGGGTTATGCTCTCAGCAAAGAAGAAGCTGACCAAATCTTGCAAACACAGGAAGGGCGAGAACTGTTATCTGCCGACAATGGCGCAGTTAAAGTAACAGAAGAACTGATAGACCTGGGACGCGATGCTTTTTATCGAGAAACCTTTGGCAACGAGTATCTATTTACCGATGTCGTTGGTGTTTTAGATGGTCCCATCAATCTCGGCAGCGTTGCTAAAGCAGTTTTGGCTTTGAAGGGAGAAGCAACAACTAACCTCCAGATTCCCGTAGATAAAGATGTCACGGCGGGAGGACGCACATTTGATGCCGGCACAGTCCTGAATACTGGTTTAGATGTCCCTAAAGGTTCCCTATTTCCCTTGGGAATGGTGACACATATTGACAATGCAAAACCTCGCGTCGGCATTAGCTGTGCGTTGTGTCATGCTACTGTTAGCGATAAAACTGGGCGCGTTCTAGAAGGGGCAATCAATACAGATATCAATCTCGGTGCGCTGCTGGCGCTAGCGAGTAACTCAGCCGCACTCTTTCGCCAAACAGATGTCAACCCAACCAAAATTACCACGGGTCAGCATACTTACATCAATGCTGAAGGAGAAAACGCATACCTTCCAGATGCAAAAATCCTGGAAGATGAAGTAGACGCTGCGATGCTGTCTTGGATTCCTGGCAACTTTGTCTCTAACGGCGACCTCAAGAATAATTCAGCCCAAGTTCCAACTTCTTACACTCACGGCGCTTGGCCCTATGCGTGGAGTGGTGTTGCTTCTATTGGCTGGTTCCACGGACTAACAACTTTGAACAATGCCGTATTCGGCGTGAATGCCGACCCAGCAACCACAGCAGATGCAGCCGAGGCTCTTGCAGGGATTGATAAAGATACCTATTTGGGGGCAATGCTACAAAATGCATCTAATCCTAAATATCGTTTACCAGACGCAGTTAAACCATCAGAATTCTTTGACAAGATCGATCCGACACCAGGGGAACCAGGCTTCAACGAAGTGATTCGGATGCCAGAATATCCCAAGGCTTCACTGTTCATGCAAAATGGGTTAATGGCAGCCTCGCCAGGATACCAAGTAGCAGAACAAATCAATGCCATGTCTGCGTATCAGAATACATTAGCACCACCTCCCCACGAAGCTACCGATCTGGAGACACTCAAACGCGGTGCGGCAGTTTTTAACAAAGCTAATTGCGCCCAATGTCATAGTGGTAGGTACTTCACCAATCACAGAGTGATTGCCCAAAAGGAAGTCAAGACGCAACCAGCACGGGGACCAGCTTCATCTGGTTTTGCGACTAAGTTGTTCGTACCACCCGACACTTATCCACCAAACGTACCCGTACCTCTACCACCCGATCCGCCAGTGCTACCAGTACCAACGGATATCACACCCCAGGAAGACATCGAACTTGCCTATGCTCAAAGCGATCCGGCTGGTGGTTACAAAGTACAAAATTTAATTGGACTTTACCTGAGTGCGCCTTACTTGCATGATGGTGGTGTGGCAGCTGGCGCAGCAGCCTTTAAACAAAATGCTGATGGTAACTATGAAATTAGCGATCGCACCCAGTTGGGTATAACAGGCACTCTAATGCAGGGTATTTTACCCGATCCAGAGGCAAGTTTGAGAGCATTGCTCGATCGCGATTTACGCGAACCGATGCTGGCGGCTAACCGCAACAATTCTGACTTGCAACGGTCAAACGTCAGCGGTGAAGGACACGCCTACTGGGTCGATCGCGCTGCTGGTTTCACGACTGGCGACCAAACCGACCTAATTAAATTCTTGTTGTCAATTGATGACGATCCAGCAGTGCTACCAAAATCATCTAGATGATAACAAACAGGAGCAGTAATTCATATCTGCTCCTGATCTACTGAGTATTAAACCCAGATTTGAACATTTCAAACAAACTGTAGCCACCTACAAATAGGGAAATTAAAATCGACGTAGTGAGAACGGCTGCGATCGAGCAAACCACTAAACCACCTAGACTAATAGCACCATCATCATCTAGTAAACCAAATCCGGTGATAAAAATGCCAATTGCAGGTAAGGTGTTTGTGCCAGGAATGGGAATCATCATGGAGACAGCCATCAAAGCGATCGCAATTCCAATTACTACTCTTCCTACCAAGCTGGTACAAACATAGGTCAGGCGAGGACGAGATATTGATTCAATCCGCCTTAACCAGGGAAGACCTCGATCTAGAATAGCTCGAATTTTCTCCAATTGAATCGGGCGATCGGCTAACCATTGCGGTAGCCAAGGACGCTGAGATCCTATTGCTAGCTGAATCGCCAATAGGAAAATGAGCAACCCAAAGGGGATAGAGTAACCAGGTGCGGGAACTGGCAAGGCAGAAGGTAGGGAAAGCAAAACGAACAAAAAGCCAAATATTCTCTCCCCTGCTATAAGCAGTAGCTCCGCTAGTGTAACCTGGGGTGGGCGTTCTGCTTCTAAAAAGAACTGATGCAATTCTACAGAAAGTCGAGCCATAAAGTAATATCTACGTCGAGCGAACAAAAAGATTCTATTTGGTTCAAAGCAATTACTTCTTCTTAGATCTGAATTCTACACAGTGAATTGCTTCTTTAGTCATAGCAATTGTAGGCTGCACGGCACACTTTAGGTAAGGATTGTGAGAAAAAAAACGACACTTTCTGCAAGGGATTTGAGAAGACATACCTTCAAACATATCTTCTATATCTTCCCTAGTAACCGCCCACCTTTTTGAATACATTAAAAAACAGATTAAGCCGCTGATAAAAATAAGCCCTATCGATACTTCAGAGAAAGGATGATTAACCGTGACCTCCTCTGTTTTTATATTGTTAGGTTGCACTTCGCTAACAATAATCTGACTTGCGTTAGCTTTCTCTGAAAATAAGTTTTTCAAAAAATCATCGGAAGACATATACTTTCCTCCAGCAATTGATGACTTACAAAATTTATTCAAACAAAATTTTCTGAAATTTAAAAACTTATACCTACAGGCATAACGATAGATAGAGGACGATATCTCTACTATTAGTTTTATTTGGCGATCGCTTCGCTCTACCAGAAGATATAAATTTAAAAAAACTATACTGGTCGATGCATTTTATTGCAAATTGCCGATTTTTGCTATCATGCCTCATCAGATTGCGATCGTCAAAAACAATGAATGAAACGACTCTTGGAATGCCAATTACATATTATCGATCGCCACTTGCTAAATGTTTGTCATTTTTCAGTCACAATTGACTTTCAGGCTGATAAATATATCCCAAAGTAGAGAGCAGAGCGCCTGCTTACCTTAAGAAACGATGAAACTAAATGTGAATCTAGGGTGGATATTTTTTGGCTGTACTTTATTAATTGGTATAGCTCTGCCTGCTAGTTCTCAGCAGCCACAGCAACAACAGATAGAGCGGATGGAAGGCTACTTAGCAACGCCTCAACAGTTAAAATTTGACGAGTCGCTACTGAAGCAATTAAACTTACCAGCGGGATTTGAGATTAATGTATTTGCTAAAGATCTTGGTAATCCGCGCAATTTAGCAATTGCTCCTGACGGCACAATTTATGTCACTCGCCGCGAAGAGGGCGACATTTTGGCACTTCGAGACAGCAATAAGGACGGACGCGCTGACACGCAGCAAACTGTTGCGTCGGGTTTTCCCTACGCAAATGGCATTACCATTCGCCAAAATCGTCTCTACTTTGTTACGGATCGAGAGTTGTATGTAGCAGATTTACGACCAGGCGGAAAAATTAGCAACCCGCAACAACTCATCGGTGACTTACCCGATGGCGGACAGCACCCAAATCGTACTCTTGCCTTTGGTCCTGATGGGGCGCTTTATGTTTCAGTTGGTAGTTCTTGTAATGCCTGTGACGAGTCTAACGAAGAACACGCGACGATGCTGCGAGTGCAACCAGATGGTAGCAAGCGGACGATTTTTGCACGGGGATTGCGAAATACGATTCCCTTTGGCTGGCATCCACAAACAGGGGAGTTTTGGGGTCTAGATCACGGTACTGATTGGCGCGGTAACGACCAACCGCCAGAGGAACTGAACTTAATTCAAGCCGGACAACATTATGGCTGGCCCTTCTGTTGGGGCGATCGCCAACCAGATGTATATTTATCAGCAGATCCCGAAGGTACGACCAAGAAAGAATTTTGTGCCAAGACCGAACCGCCCGTTCTAACTTACACTGCTCATAGTGCGCCTTTAGCGATGGTATTTTATACAGCTTCACAGTTTCCCGCCGAATATCGCAATGATGCCTTCGTCACCATGCGCGGTTCGTGGAATCGCAATCCTCCTGTAGGATATAAAGTCGTGCGATTGCGTTACGAGAATGGCAAACCAGTGGCTTTTGAAGACTTTATTACTGGATTTCTCAATGACAAGAAATCGACACAGTTTGGTAGACCAGTTGGCATTGCTACAGCTCCAGATGGTTCTCTACTATTTACTGATGATACGAATGGTGTAATTTATCGCGTCTCCTACACGGGTAACAAGCAGGCAACTCATCAGCAGTAAAACAGGAATCATAAATCTGTCATTTTCTCATCATATTTTGCCGTCACACTAATAACTAGTTACAATTACGCACAATTGTAACAAAGCTAGCTAGCAGCAAATTGCACTTAGTTGTTAGTCTTGATGGGTAATTGTAAATGAAAGCTAAATTTTACTTATCAATTACTCATCAATTTTTTCTTTAAGTTTTTTGACTTCAAAGTTAATTTGAGTAGGAATACTCAAACAGAGTAGGTTTAATGCTATTAATAATGCGATTTGTTTTCAATATCTAGAAAATTTTTTATAAAAACATACTTTTAGGATTGTAGTCACGACAGTTGCTTGCCTCTTTTGTTAGCATGATTGTTGGGTGTACTGCACACTTGAGATAAAGATTGTTAGAAAAGAAAAGACATTTCCTACAAGGAGACTGAGAAAAACTAGCAGTCTCGATAATATCTTCCAGATCTTCCTGCGTAGCTGCCCATGACTTAGACAGCATAATGAAACAAATAATACAGATCAGAAGTACAATACCCAAAGATAGGTTAGTAACTATAGGTTTGTTCTCAACTTTCTCAGTTTTGACTCCCTCTGACTCTACTTCACTAACAACTATCGACTTGAAGTGAGTTTCTGCTGCTGCTAACCTTTGATGCTTAAATACATCTTCTGAATACATATAGTTTTCTCCAGCCCTGAATGACTGCGATCGCATCCATTAGCGACACAGCTCTAAAATTCGTTATCAAAAATAGTTAGGGCTGGCGATATTCACTAAATCCAATCTAACAAATATTTAGAACATTAGCAAAATTATCATCCCAAAGATAGAATTGACTCTTCTATCGATGTTAAATCATCTCGCTTCTAACCAGCGTTTTTTGCTCACTATTCTTTTCTGTCATTTTCTCATCACAATTTAGCTACACACTAAGAGTAGCTGTTACAGTTTTAACGCTGTAATTAAGTGGCTGGCGGCAATTTGCACTTAGTTGTATGACAGCGGCTATAGATAATTGAAAATCACCAATCGTTCAATTAATAATTAGCCGTTTGTCATTTTTTAACAACATCAACTATAAGCTGACTGAATATCTATGAAAATATTTTTTCATAACTGTATCTTCCGTCAACACAACTTAAAATGGAAAAATATGATGAAAAGATAAGTGGACGATGATTCGCACTTAGTATAGGATTGTTAGATATTTAGTAATTAAAAATTGAATTTTTGAACTCAAATTGCTCTTTTGTTTGATACTCTTTTATTTAAAAACATATAAACAAGATTGAGAGTATTATTTATGATAAACCTCATTCTCAGTTGGTTAGTCACGACTATTAGTTTTTTAATTATCGCTCGATTACCTTTTTTGGGGATTGAGATTGATAACCTTGGTAAAGCAGCAATAGCTGCCGCTGTATTTGGCATTCTGAATGCTATTTTACTGCCCGTGCTAACCATTCTTGCTTTGCCATTTATTCTGATTACATTAGGGTTATTCTTGTTTGTTGTAAATTCCATTATTTTTGAATTAGCTGCGGCTATAGTGCCAGGGTTTCGCTTACGTTACGGCTTTTGGAGTTCTACAATGGGTTCGCTGGCTCTAGCAGTTATTAACTCTATCCTCATGGCAATTGTGCCACCAATTATTTAGAGCAAGATAATAGAGAATTCAAAATCGATAAAACTGAAGTTTTCAGAAAATAAAGATTACTCGATTTCTAAACAAGGCTTATGAGAATTCGCTCTCTACTCAAAGTAAATAAATGGTTTGTCGTTGGGTTTTTACTCACAATCGTGTTAGCTATTGGTCAACCATTACTGCTAGCACAGGCGCAGACTTCTACAGCCATATCGCAAGTATCGCCTGTAACCCAGCAGTCCCGTCCCGTAGCTTCACCCAAAGAAGAACTGAGCGCCAATCCAGCACAATTACCACCATTACCATACGAATACAATGCTTTGGAAAAAGCCATTGATGCCAAAACCATGAAGCTGCATCATGACGAGCATCATGCAACTTATGTCGAAGAGCTGAATAGCGCCCTGAAAAAATATCCCGATTTACGTAATAGAAGCGTAGAAACGATGTTGCGCGATTTGGATGGCATACCAGAAGCAATCCGCACTACTGTACAAAATAATGGCGGCGGTCATCTCAACCATACAATTTTTTGGCAAATTATGAGTCCCAAAGGAGGGGGACAACCCACAGGACAAATTGCTCAAGAAATTAACAAAACCTTCGGTAGCTTTGAAAAGTTTAGAGAACAATTCAATGCAGCAGGAGGCGATCGCTTTGGTAGCGGTTGGGTTTGGCTGGTGCGTAATGCTAAAGGACAACTGGAGATTACGAGTATGCCAAATCAAGACAATCCCATTATGAAAGATCGGTATCCAATTATGGGTAATGACGTATGGGAACACGCTTACTACCTGAGATACCAAAACCGTCGAGCGGAGTATTTAAATAATTGGTGGAATGTTGTTAACTGGGAAGAAATAAACCGCAGATGGCAAGCTTCATCACAACAGCAATAGGAGTCAGATCCCAATGCGAAGCTTATTAATGAAAAATCCATTGACGATCGGAGTCTCATGGATTGGGCTATATCTGTTACTCACGGTTTTACCTCTACTGATTCTGCTGTTCTACCCTCCCACACCCAGCGACACGCGAACTTTTTGGATTGAGTTTTCTGTCGCTCTCGGTTTCATCGGGTTAGCAATGATGGTGCTGCAATTCGCCTTAACTGCCCGTATTAACTGTGTGGAAGCTTCTTATGGAGTTGACCTGATCCTCCAATTTCATCGCTATACTTCTATCGTTGCTTTCGGTTTTATTCTGCTGCATCCGGTGATTTTGTTTATCGACCAGCCGGAGACATTACAACTTCTTAACTTTTTTCAGGCTCCCTGGCGAGCTAGATTTGCCGTTATCGGAACGCTGGCTTTGATCGTGCTGATTGTCACTTCTATCTGGCGCAAGCAACTCAACATACCTTACGAGCCTTGGCGGATTCTGCATGGAATTATGGCAGTTCTTGCAGTTGGTTTCGGTCTAGCACATGCTCTTGGTGTGAGTTACTATCTCAGCTTGTTCTGGAAAGCAGTTCTTTGGGGTGGAATTGCTCTTGTCGCCTTGTGGCTGTTGGTTTATATCCGCTTGGTGAAACCTTGGATGATGTTGAGAAAGCCTTACTTGGTAGAAACAGTCACTCCCCAAAGAGGCGACGTTTGGAATTTGGTACTGCGTCCTAGAGGACATGAAGGATTGCATTTTCAACCAGGTCAATTTGCTTGGATTACCTTGCAAATTTCACCGTTTCGGATGCGGGAACACCCGTTTTCCTTTGCTTCGAGTGCGGAAAAGCCCGATCGCATCGAATTTGGGATTAAGGCATTAGGAGATTTTACCAAGACAATCAAAGATGTCAAACCTGGCACTAAAGCCTTTCTTGATGGTCCCTACGGTGTTTTTACTAGCGATCGCTACGAGAATACAGCAGGGTTTATCTTCATTGCTGGTGGAATTGGCATTACACCAATTTACAGCATACTCCTGACTCTAGCCGATCGCAATGACGAACGACCGTTAACTTTAATCTATTCCAGCAAGACTAGGGAGGATATTACCTATCGCGAAGAAATTGAAGCACTCAAAGACAGATTAGATCTAACAGTCATCCACGTTCTAAGAGAACCGCCCGATAATTGGTCGGGAGAATCGGGATATGTAGATAAAGAGCTATTAAAACGCTACATTCCTAAACGTCCAGCTACGCGCAATTATTTTATTTGTGCTGCACCAAAAATGATGGATCAAGTCGAGCAAGCTCTGCACGATCTAGATGTACCCGTAACTCACGTTCATATGGAACATTACAATCTTGTTTGAAAAAGTCAAAAGTTAAGCGGGCGATTGGCGAAGCGTCTTCGCCAATATTAGCCGCGTAAAAGTTAAAAGTCAAACCGGTAGTAACTACAACTACCAATTACTAATTACTAATTACCAATTACCACTTTTGTCATGCGTTACAGTATCATGCTTCAGCTAGTTACTGGAATTGCCTTTATTCTGGTTGTTAGTGCAGCCATGTTTGCTTGGTTGCAATATCGTCCTGGTTCAGAACAGGGAACTAACTCGGAGATAAACAGTGTAGAAAAATGGATTGCTATTAACAATATGTATAGCAATAGTTAAGTGAAAACTCATTCTGCTTTGCTATGTCCGCCAAATAATTACAAACAATCGTTCTGGTCGCCGCTGGTGCTGGCTAGAAAAAGCTATAGCCATTATTGGTTTAATCAATTTAATCTTGGTCTGTTTCAATTTAAGTTACATACCTTGGCGAGACTTTTATTTGCAAACTGTTCCTAGGAACGGGATTAGTATTTGGCGAAGTCGTGGATTTAAATATTTTCCCTAGTAGCAGATACTAAAGAGGAGTCAGGAGTCAGAAGTCGGGAGTCAGAAATGGCTACTGTACGACACGGCGATTGACTTGAGGGGTACAAGAACTGAGCCAAATCAATGAGTTTGGTGCTACGCGGCTTAATGCGTGAATCGCATTCACGCACCGCCCGCTGACAAATATGAAGAGGAGTTTGAATCTCACCGAGAGTATTTCTCCTGACGACTGGCATCACGGCTCCTGGCTCCTATTCAACGATTCGATAGCTGACTAACATTCGTATTTCTTGACGAGATAGTTTTAGTTCTTGAGCTAGAGTAGCTTTTAACCGCTCGATATCTGTAGTTGGAAACTCCAATTCTAATTGTTTAAGAGCGGCATCAATAGTTTTGATTTCGATTTTAGTTGCTCCCTGTTTTTTGTCAATCTGAGCTAAAATTCCTTGCACGCTGAATTTAAGTTGTCCCTGAATTTGCGTGCCAGATTGCAATCCGGCTTGAGAGGAGAAGCCCAGTTCACGAGCGAGTATAGTTTGAAGCGCGTTTGAGTCTACAGTGGGAAATGCAAATATCAATTTCTTGAGTGGGGATTTGGTAGTTTCAATCTCAACTTCAGTCAACTCTAATTCTTTCTCGATTTCGGCTTTGACTACTGTTGCCTTAATTGGTAGCTGTACTTGTAAATGAGAATTCTCAGCTTGTAGCTTATCTAACCCCACAAAGGAAAGGCTTAGCACATTGTTTGTGAGTTGTTCGCCAAACAGCCCAAAAGCCATTAGGAGTAGCGGTAGCGGTAGCAGAAATCCTAACCTGAAACTAGGAAGTTTGAGCAACCAGTGAAACATAGGTACGATTCGGCTCAGCTAGGTGAAGTCACGAGTCAATTTGGTGGGTGTTGTAACGATTGAACTGGGTACTGCTTGTATCAGTATTTCCCTAGAGGGTAGTTTTGAGAATCTGACTAGTGGAGGATATGCCGCTTTAGATGAGCTGGAAGATGCAGGTTGGTTTTTGGCAGGAGCAGCAATGCAACCGATTCGAGAAAGTTACGAACAACTCCAACGTTTCACCTCAGGCAGTGATGAATCTGCTGAGTAACGCCTTTAAGTACACCCCAGTGGGCGGTAGCGTGCAATTGCGACTGTTTACTCGTTTCGATCGAGCCGCGATCGCAGTTGAGGATAGGGGCATCGGCATTCCCGAATCAGATTTACCCTATATCTTCGATCGCTTTTGTCGTGTCGATCCCAAGCGATCGCGCAAAACTGGCGGTTTTGGATTGGGTTTAGCGATCGCCCAGCAGATCGTTCGCGCTCACGGCGGTTATATTAATCAAAAGTGTCTGCGAACAAGGTTCTACTTTTCAAATTCAACTCCCGCTCGCTTAGATGCGATCGTTTTCTTGTCATATTCGATGAAGCTAAATTTGCCAACCCAGAGTCTCAGCAATCTGATTTGCTAGCTGTAATGGATCGAAAGGTTTAGCGATCGTTCCAACAACACCCAAGCGAGCGTAGCTTTCACGGTCAACAGGCTGTACTTTGGCAGTTAGCAAAATTACAGGAATCGCTTGAGTAGCTGGATTCTCTTGTAGCTCCCGAAACAAAGCAATTCCATCTAGATCGGGCATCATTACATCTAACAAAATGGCATCGGGCTGTTGGGTCTGTGCCTTTTGCAAACCCTCGCTGCCCGATTGTGCCGTTAATACTGTCCAACCTCCTAGTTTTCTCAAACACGTCTCAATCACTCTAGAAAGGCGTTGTTCATCGTCAATTAGAAGAATGCGTTTGGATGGCATTTGAATAGGGAGTGGGGAGTGGGGAGGTAGTGGGTGGTTGGGGATCTTTACTTGCTGGAGATGACAAATTGTTCTCACAGCGGTTTTCAATTGGGTGAAATATACGCCTGGTAGGGGCGCACAGAGAAAGCGCCCCTACAAATGTCATCCACACAATCGAGAATTGCTATCACAATTAATTTGTTCTCAAGATTAATAGTATCGATCGCCCGTTTTTCTCTGTCGCGCGGACTAAATACAGCAAGTTCTAATAGGCACTTTTTGCTACAGCGAAATCGCGACCGCCCTTACTCTTGAACCAGTGGGATTGTAAAGTAGAATGTGCTGCCCTGTCCTAAAACGCTTTCAGCCCAGATCTGCCCGCCGTGTAGTTGCGCGATCGTGCGACAAATGGCTAGACCCAAACCTGTCCCGCCTCTTTGCCGAGAGTCTGATGCATCAACCTGCTCAAACCGTTCAAAGATAGTTTCTAATTTATCAGCAGGAATACCGCGTCCAGTATCTTTGACGGTAAATAAAAGTTCGGGAGTTGGTGATTGGTAATTAGTAATTGGTAATTGGTAATTGGTGGTTGTGTTTTCTCCCCCAACTCCCCCAGTCTCCCCATCTCCCTTGTCCCCACTCCCCACTCCCCACTCCCCACTTCCCAGTTCTGCACTCAACCAAACCGTTGCACCTGGGGGCGAGAACTCGATCGCGTTGCTTAATAAATTAACTAGAATTTGAATTATCCGGTCGGGATCGATGTAAATTCGCATCGATAGCGGTGACAAGGACAGTGTAATTTCGTTCTCTTCTGCAACAGGTTGGAGGCTTTCGACAGCTTGGCGCATAGTTGCAGCAGCATCGCACCACCGTTTAACTAAAGTCAGTTTGTTGGATTCTAGCCGCTCTAAGTCGAGAATGTCATTCACCAAACGTATCAAGCGTTCTGTATCAAGCGAGGCAATTTCTAACATTTCTTGGGCTGTTTCTGGCTCGTTGAGCAGTAGTCCGGCAGAAAGTAACCCGACAGCACCGCGAATTGAAGCTAAAGGCGTGCGTAATTCGTGGCTGACAACAGAGATAAACTCGCTTTTCATTTTTTCTATGGCACGAATTTCGGTGATATCTTCGATCGTGCCAACATAACCGATCGCCTCACTACGGGAAAAGAGCGGCGCTACCTTAACTCGACCAAATCGGACTGTTCCATCCCGATGCAAATAACGCACTTCCCCACAGAATTCTTGATGCGCTGCCACTGCTGGCAACCATTGCGACCAAAGCTGCCTTGTATCATCAGGATGGATAAACCGTCGCCAGCCAGTTTCCAATGCTTCCTCAAGCGTAAAGCCACAAATTTCCTGAGCGCGAGAATTGGTGTAGGTGCAGTTTCCTTGAGAATCTAATTTAAAAATGCCTAGGGGTAAAGCTTCGTTGAGAAAACGCAACTCAGCTTCGCGGCGGCGCAGTTCTTTCTCAGCTAGCTGGCGATCGCTGATATCATGAAAAGTTACTACGCCTGCGGTTACGTTACCTGCTGCATTACGGATGGGTGCAGAGCTAACAAGCATTGTCCCCCGCGTACCATCCCCAGCCAAAAAATCGATCTCTTCTTCGATAACAACTTCCCCACTCAGGATCGATCGAGCTAGGGGCCACTCTTGCGGATTGTAGGGTCGCCCGTCCTGGTGAAACCCCTTATATTCGCAATACTGCTCGACGTTATCGGCAACCAGGAAAGAATGTTGCCAGATCTGCTCTACTTGTTGATTTCCCAGGATCAGCTTACCAGAAGGAGCTTCGGCAATAATCACTCCAGCAGGCATTTGCCGCAGCACGGTTTCCAGCAATCCCCGTTCTGTCTGCACCTGCTGTAAAAGTCGCAGATTTTCGATCTCCGCTCGCTTGCGGGAGGTGATATCGCTATTGACTAAATAGTAAACGACACAAATGAGTGCTAAACTTAGGAACAAAAGAATTAAAAATGCTTGCGTTGTCAGTTGGGAGATCGCTCGGTAATCTCTAATCCGACGCTCTAATAATCGATTCTCTTCTTGCTCCATCTCGCTAATCGAAGCACGAATAGCATCCATTTGCTGTTTGCCCTGACCGGAAAAGATAACCTGCACTGCTGGCTCAAACCCTTCATTGCTTCGCAAGGCAATAGTTTTCGCCATCAAACCTAGTTTTGCCTCGATCTGTCGTTCAAGCAATTCGTACCGACGCTGTTGCTCTGGGTTATCCGCGATCGATACTTTAAGTTGCTGGAGTTGTGCGTCAATTTGAGCGATCGCCGCGTCATAAGGTTCTAAATAACGTCGATCTCCCGTGAGTAAGTAGCCCCGTTGTCCTGTTTCGGCATCCGCCATGTTTGCGAGTACCGTTTCCAGTTCCAACAGCACCTCATGAGTATGTTGCAGCCAACGGCTTGCTACGTTCTGCCTCAGCGGAATTTGTACCAAGATCGCCCCAGTAATGCTGGCTGTTGTTAATAGCGCCACAAAGCCGATGGAAATCTTGCTGAGGACAGACAGTTTCATAGGGAGTAGGGAGTTGACTCAACTTCTGGGCTGTTGCCGCAAGCGGATGCGTTCTAGACGATTCAAGAGCCGAGTTATCAGTTCGGGTGCGACAATCGGTTTGCAGATATAGTCATCTGCACCAGCCATAAATATCTGGTGAATTAAATCGGCATTTTCTCGCTCTAATAACATTAGAATTGGTAGATTTTCCCATCGCGGGTCATGGCGTACTACTTGACAAAGTTCAATTCCGCTAAACTGTGGCATAGATACATTTAAAACTAGCAGATCTGGCACTGCGGTTCTCAGTAGTTCCCAAAAGCGTTGCGGTTGGGCTAGAGTTGTCACTTGCAACCCCCAAGCAGGTAGTAGCTCGACGAAAGTTGCTAGAATTTGGGGATCGTCATCGACAACCAGGATTTTAGCTTCTGGAATGGGAGGGGGATCGATGACCTGAGCGATCGCGTTGAAAACCTCACTGATGGAAATGGGTTTGTGTAGAAAAGCGCGTCCGCCTAAACGAGTAACTGCAATCCGGTCAGTCAAACTATCGCGCACGGTAAATGCTAACACGGGGATGGAAGAGTTTTGCTCGTCCAGTTCTGCTAAAAGCTTGAGTCCATCCTCAGTATCTTCATTAAAGCTTAAATCTAACAAAATGGCATCGGGCGGGTTTTGGGCGATCGCCCTTCTACCATCTGCCAAAGTCGTTGCTATTTCTAGATTGAATCCAGCCGCGACTGCCGCTAGTCGTAGTTGGTTGACGAGAATGCGATCGTCATCTATGACCAGCAGTCGCGCCGAAGCAATTCTTGGTGAAGCTGGGGCAATTGGCATAGGGATTGCGACCAAAGCTTGCTTGAGTAACTCTACAAAATACTGTAATTGTCGTGTTGCTGTCTGCCGCAACGCCATTTCACCTTGCAGTAATAGCTCGATCTGCTGTGCCGCTTCAAATCCTTGCGATAAACCTAGAGAGCCTAACGAGCCAGCTAATTGATGGGCGTGTCTTTCAGCTTGTCGCCGCAGTTCTCGTTCCAGCGTTCCAGCAGATAATTGGGCAATGACTTGCTCGAACAATGCTGTCTCCTCATTGAGGCTGGCTCTAATTTCCTGCAAAACCTCAGCCGCGACAGCCATAACTTCCTGCTGCGCTGGACTTGGTTCGATTTTGATTGGCAATACAGGCGAGCCTTGTACGGGTTGCTCTAGATCGAGTGGAGATCCCAACTGGTAGCCTACGCCATAGATCGTCTCAATTATCTCTACTTTGACACCAGCTGCTTTCAACTTCTGCCGCAGTCCCTTCATGTGTGCTGCAACCGTCCCTGCTTTGGCAGACTCCGTCGCCGTCCACAGCCGATCTAAAATTACGTCTTTACTGAAGATCCGTTGTGGATTTTCTAAAAAAAGCTGTAGTAATCTAAATTCTTTTGCGGTTAAATTCAGCGGCTTTCCTTGCCAAGTGGCTCTGCGGGTATTGGGAAACAGTCGCAAAGCTCCCCAAGTCAGTGCAGGAGAAACAAATTGTTCTCGTCGCCGCAGCAAAGCGCCCACGCGAGCAACTAACTCTGCTGAGTCGAAGGGTTTGACTAAGTAATCGTCCGCGCCTGCATTCAATCCAAAGACGCGATCGCTGACACTAGCTTTCACAGATAACAGCAAAATCGGCAATTGATAGTTCTTTTCCCGCAGGTAGCAACACAGACTGATCCCATCTAATCCAGGCAGAACCACATCGGCGATCAGCAGGTCATATTCGTAAGACTGCATCAGTTGAATTGCCTTTTCGCTATCAGCAGCCACTTCGACTACATACTGGTGTTGTGCAAGTATTTCTATGATTTTTGCTACCGTGTAGCGATCGTCTTCTACTAGCAAAATTTTCATCAGCACCCTTGCTTCGAGTAAAGAGTAACTACCACTTCAGATCGAGAAAGAAATTGCAGGTTTGGCGATAACTACCTCGTACAACCTCAAATTTCTCAGCAAAAAAGTTACCTTGCAGCTAAAAGATTTGAATTTTCCTCTTGTTGAGTCGAATATACTACCATAGATAGTTTTTTAACACAAAAAATATGCCTTTTAGTTACAATCTATAAAAATGAAGCAATTTTGAAGAAAACTTCTAATTTTTGTATAGAGAGACTAGTATGATGTGTACACGAGCTGCAAACAACGTACCGTGCTAACCCAAAAATCCGAACCTGATTAATTTTTGAGTGAGTCGATCGTGTATAAACCCGATAACCCAACACCTCAAATTCACAGAGTTTTAGTAGTTGACGACATTGCCGACAACTGTTTACTGCTGCAATCTTTTTTAGAGGAAGAAGGCTATCAAGTGGAAACTGCTGATAGCGGTCGCGCAGCCCTTAGCTTAATCGAAACTTTTCGACCGCACTTAGTGTTATTGGATGTGATGATGCCAGAAATGGATGGCTTGGAGGTGACTCGACATATCCACCAAAATGTCAACTTACCCTTTATTCCAATTTTATTAGTTACAGGCTATGACTGCGTGGAGCCAATTGAAGCATTCGGTGCTGGGGCGCTTGGTTTTATTCTAAAGCCAATTAATTTCGATGCACTTTTAAATCATATCCAGCATATCTTGCCGCTCAAACATTCTTCTTTATTTGAATAGTCAATATAGGAATTATTTTATGCAAGACTTTCTACAACATGAATTACATGTAATGCTAAAAAACTTAGACCTCACACGTCGATGTGCGCTATTAGTAGAGTCGTGCGGTAAAATCTTACAGAAATATGATGATTTGTCGTTACAAAAGAACGGTCGTATTATTGAAGGTTATAGCGAGTTCATCCAGAAGCAAGCGGATAAGTTATTAATGTATATTCAGTTAGCACAGTTGGAAAATTTTTGTTCGGAAGATCTATATCAGCAAGCCACACAAGCGCAAGCAGAAGCAAAAAAATCATACCTCCAAGCACTTGCAATTTATCTAGAGACAATGCAAACAAGAATAGATGCACTTTCCTCGCACCTCTAGTACTTGCCTACTTTAGAACTCAAACTACCAACTGGTTAATTAATCCAAGGTAGGATAGAGCAGCTCAAATAACCACCTAAACCTAGTCCCGCTTGTACAAACCTAACAGGGGGGCGAGAATTGCCCCGAAAACGAAACCCCCAGCGTGCGCCCAGTAAGCCACACCACCGCCTACAGAACTGGGAGCTTGGAGGCTAGCAATGCCATAGAAAGCTTGCTGAACGAACCAAACCCCCAGAAAAAACATAGCGGGGATGCGGATCGTCGTGATGAAAAAGCCCAAGGGAACTAAGGTGAGAACTTGAGCGCGGGGGAAGCGGAGTATGTACGCACCCAGAACGCCAGCGATCGCGCCACTAGCACCCAGAGCAGGAATCGGAGAATTCTGAGAGAAAAACCACTGAGCCAATGCTGCCAAAGCACCGCAAGTCACATAGAAAAATAAAAATTTGATATGACCCAATCGGTCTTCAATATTATTACCAAACACCCACAGAAACAACATATTTCCGGCTATATGTAAAAAACCGCCGTGCAAAAATTGGGATGTAAACAGTGTCAACCATTCTGGTATGGGTTGCGCGGGGATTTGAAGACAAGTGTTGGAGATTTGGCAAGGCACGACTGCCGCAGAGCGGAAGAACTCTTGTAACTCTTGCCTATTCAGACTCAATTGATAAATAAAAACGGCGATATTTGCGGCAATTAGCCCATAATTGACATACGGGGTAATTGTTGTGGGATTGTTATCTCGCAGGGGAACCACGGGTGGTTCAGTTTGACAGAATTGTGATAAGTTTGATTCTGCTTATTTCCTAATTTGAACTTTGAATGTGACTAAAAAATGACAATATGGCTGTTATTGGTCATTCGTCATTTGTCATTTGTCAAAAGTAGATATTGGTAACTGGTCACTGGTCACTGGTCACTGATATGTGTCATTTTCTCATCACATTTTTAGTCAAGATTATAGATAGTAACTTCGGCGATCGCACCTGAGTTCGCATGAGTTATTTGTTGCTATTGCTCACCCGAAGATTTATGCTGTACTTTCTACTCACTTGGATAGCCGCTGCTATCTCACTTTTGATTACAGCCTATGTCGTCCCTGGTTTTACGGTGAATAGTTTTACCACAGCATTAATTGCTGCGGCAATTTTAGGACTAGTTAATGCGCTCGTGCGCCCAATTCTGATAATTTTGACTTTACCATTCACGCTGTTAACGTTTGGTCTATTTCTTTTTGTTATTAATGCCCTGATGTTGTGGCTGGTAGGTTTTATTACCCCTGGTTTTGTTGTAACTGGCTTTCTACCTGCCTTGTTAGGTTCGATCGTACTGACACTAGTTGCTACTGTGTTAGGTCAATTAGTCACAAATGTGAGATGAAGTTGCCGATCTACCTCAAGTTGAATCGCCAGTTGCAACTATTATTTCTGACTCATCGCTGAAGACATTTCCGATTCATTTCGATCGCTTACTACAGCCAGGGAGTTGCCTAGATGCAAAATCAAAATTCTCCTTCTCTACCAGCGAATATATCGCGACAAGAACTACAGGAGATAGTGCGATCGCAATTGCTGGTACTGCTAGAACAAGAAGACTTGCGGGGAGCTAAAGCTTTACTCGTACCCGTACAACCTGTAGATGTTGCCGCTGTCATTACAGAATTACCAGCTGTAAAACAGGCGATCGCTTTTCGCTTGTTGTCTAAAGATGAAGCGATCGAAGTTTACGAGTATCTCGATTCCAACGTACAGCAAGCTCTGATTGAAGAATTTAAGCAGCAAGATGTCCTCGATATTGTGGATAAGATGTCCCCCGACGATCGAGCGCGACTGTTTGACGAATTACCTGCTAAGGTTGTCCGGCGTTTACTGAATCAACTCAGCCCTACCGAACGCCAAGCTACTACCCTACTTCTAGGTTACAAACCTGATACTGCTGGGCGGATTATGACCCCAGAGTATATTGCACTCAAGGAAAGTTTGACAGTTGCCCAAGCCTTAGAACGGGTTCGCCGTTTGGCAGACGTGACTGAAACCATTTACTATCTGTATGTTACCGATGAGTTTCGTCACCTTACTGGTGTCCTGACCTTACGCGCTTTATTAACTGCTGGCTCAGAGCAAACTGTGGCTGATGTGATGAAACGGGAGGTAGTTATTGTCCGCACAGATACCGATCGAGAAGAAGTAGCCAGGATCGTTCAGGATTATGACTTTGGGGCACTGCCTGTAGTAGATACAGAGCAGCGTCTAGTTGGCATTATCACTGTTGATGATGTCCTCGATGTTATCGAGCAGGAAACCACAGAGGATATTTATGCACTAGGCGGTGTCGAGTCTGGAGGCGATAAATATTTCCAAACAACCAACTTATTTCAAATTGCTCGAATGCGGGTGAAGTGGTTGTTTATTCTCTTGTTTGCTAATACAGCTACTAGTGCCGTTATTGCTAACCAAGAAGAAATTATCGAACGAGTAGTTGCTTTAGCTGCATTCATTCCCTTATTGATTGATGCGGGTGGTAATGTCGGAGCGCAGTCTTCAACAGTCGTGATTCGCGGTTTGAATCTGCGTGAAGTTAGCGTCAAAAAAGCTCTGAGTGTAATTACCAGAGAAAGTTTGGTTGGGCTGCTGCTGGGGGTAATGCTAGGACTAGCGGTGGTTGTATGGGCTTACTTTTTAGAAAATAGTTGGGAAGTGGCGATCGCGGTTGGAGTTAGTTTGCTGGCGATTACTTTGTTAGCCTCCGTTTCCGGTTCTGCCCTCCCTTTTTTGTTTAGCAAGCTGAGTTTAGATCCAGCTTTGATGTCAGCGCCATTTATTACATCCGTAGTTGATGTTTTAGGTGTTTCAATCTATCTTTGGGTAGCAAGGGTAGTTCTGCAATTGTAGGTTTGACTGAGAAGGTTAGGCATTAAATCTATGTGAGGATTAAACACGAATTATCCTCACTCGCATAAAAATATCTATCCTGGGTTAGAACTTTTTTTCTAGTAAAGAAGAGTCAGAACTCAGAAGTCAGATTATAGCTCAACACCTCTCGGTTCGTGGTTCATTAAACACTCTAAAAAAAATAAATTTTTATCTTTATGCTGTCATTTTCTCATCATTTTTGATTGTAATGCTAAAGAAAGCTGAACAAAAGATAGCTAAACAAAAATCAGTTAATTTTTGACCATTTGCCATAGTTTATGGCGCTATTAACTACTTTTAGAAACATTTGAGGGAACGCTCGTGAACGCAAAACCTATTAAGCAGATTTTTGTTGCGGTCGGCATCGCTACCGTAGCTGTGTTAGCAGGCGGATTGTCAGCCCAAGCTCAGACTGCTAATTCCAATCCTACTCAAGACACGAAAGTTTCAACTTCGGCTGCTGCACTCAGAAATGACTCGGCAAATTCAACAGTGGCTCAAGTTGACCATACATACCCCAGCACTCAACCAACTACCCCCACTACAGAACCACCTGCAACTACACCCGAAACTACACCAACTCAAACCACACCAGGTGCAATTGAACCAGGTAGAGCTACTCGTGGTGGTTCCAGCTATGTTGGAGTTGGCGGCAACATCGGTCTAGGCGGTGGCGACACGGCTTTGGGTATCGGCAACTTCACAGTTATCAGCAAAATCGGATTCACCGAAGCTGTCTCTGCTCGTCCTGCTGTGGTATTTGGGGACAACACTACCTTTCTGATTCCAATTACTTATGACTTTACCGTGCAACCTACAGGGGTAGCGACAGAAGCAATATCTAGTTTTGCACCCTACGTAGGAGGTGGTTTAGCGATCGCCACAGGAGACAACAGCGATGTAGGACCAATGCTCACTGCTGGTGCTGACGTACCTCTAGGCGATCGACTGACAGCCAATGCTGGTGTGAATGTCGGCTTCTTTGACAGTACTAGTGTAGGACTGACTATCGGTGTTGGTTACAACTTTGAAGGATTGTAAGAACTGTCGAGTTGTCATATTGTCATCATTTTTGGTTTGAAAACTAGAAGCAGATTGTTAATGCCGCTCCTCGCTGGTGGAGAGAAATTAAGCTCAAAAAGCGTTTTCTGCAAAGACTCGCCCGCCAGCACCTGCCCCACTAGCAAAACTGTAAATTTGTGTTGTTGTAAAACTAGCTCGATTGGATGGAGGGAAATATACTGACTATGCAGCAACGACGGATGCTACAGTTACTCGTAATCTGTATTAGTAGCTTGGTATTTGTCGGCTGCACTCAACAGCGTCAGTTTGGCACGGACAACCAAACAGAATCTACTCCTGGCGTGCGGATTTTACAACGGCAACTTGACGTTCCCTACGTACCGACACCTCAACCTGTGGTAGAGCGAATGCTAGAAATTGCCAAAGTCAACCGCAACGATGTGGTTTATGACCTCGGTAGTGGTGATGGACGGTTGGTCATTACCGCAGCACAAAAGTATGGTGCTAGGGGTGTGGGTATAGATATTAATCCCAGGCGCATCCAAGAAGCAAATACCCACGCAAGAGAGGCTAGAGTTACTAACTTGGTAGAGTTTCGTCAACAAGATTTGTTTAAAGCAGATTTGAGCAATGCCACGGTAGTCACCCTCTACCTTTTACCTGCTGTCAATCTCAAGCTGCGCTCGAAATTGCTCAGAGAACTCCAGCCAGGAACTCGGATTGTCTCCCACGCTTTCGGTATGGGTGATTGGAAACCTCAAAGAGTTGAACGAGTGGGTGGCAGAACCATTTACTACTGGGTCATACCCGATCGCGTGCCGAAAAATTTCCACTCTCAAAACAATCCTGACAAAGCACGAACAGAAGATACTTCCGCACCAGTCCACTACCTAGCATGAGACGCAAACAACACAGTCAAGCTGCGATCGCCAAAGTCGCCTCTCCAAAACCATCGCTGGCATTTGTCGATGCAGTTGCCCTGATTGTAGGGATTGTCATTGGCGCGGGGATTTTTGAAACCCCTGCTCTAGTTGCTGCTAATGTCAGTAGTAATGCAGCACTGATGCTAACTTGGCTGGTAGGAGGTGCGATATCTCTGGTCGGAGCATTGTGTTATGCAGAGCTGGCAACGGCATATCCTCATGTGGGAGGGAACTACTATTACCTCAAGCGCAGCTTCGGGCAGAGAGTAGCTTTTTTGTTTGCCTGGGCGAGAATGACAGTTGTTCAAACTGGTTCAATTGCGCTTTTGGCATTTGTTTTTGGCGACTATGCCTCTAGAATCTTAGGTTTGGGTACGTTTTCTGCCTCAGTTTATGCAGCAGGTGCAATCGCTCTGTTCACGACTCTCAATATTTTTGGTCTGCAACAGGGCAAGCGAACGCAAAACTTACTTACGGTTGCTACGGTGCTGGGATTGTTACTCATAGTCATTATCGGCATCGCCTTTGCTACCCCTACTTCAATTCCCGCTACAGAATCAACCAACTCTGGAGGCTGGGGATTGGCAATGCTATTTGTTTTGCTATCCTACGGCGGTTGGAACGAAGCAGCTTACATCTCAGCCGAGATTCAGAATAGACAACGCAATATTGTCCGGTCGTTGCTCTGGAGTATCGGCATCATTACAGTTATCTATTTTCTGGTCAACCTAGCATATCTTAAAGGGTTGGGATTAGAGGCAATGGGACAGTCTCAAGCAGTAGCAGCAGATTTGATGCAGCAAGCCTTGGGCGAGCGCGGTGCAATAATTATTAGTCTGCTCATAGTCATTGCCAGTTTGGGTTCGCTCAACGCCACAATTTTCACTGGCGCACGCTCCAACTATGCTTTGGGGCAAGATTTTCCCCGACTGAGTTTTCTTAAATCGTCTGGGTCACGTAGTTCTCCTACTGGTGCAATGCTTGTACAGGGAGCGATCGCCATAGTGTTAGTGGTACTAGGCACGCTGACTCGTAGAGGCTTTGAAACGATGGTAGACTATACCGCTCCCGTATTTTGGTTCTTTTTTCTCTTAACTGGAATTTCGCTGTTGGTACTACGGATGCGAGAACCCGACGTTCAGCGTCCATTTCAAGTCCCGCTTTATCCTTTGACACCCCTACTTTTTTGTGTAGTCTGTGCCTATCTGTTTTATTCCAGTTTGGCGTACACGGGCATCGGGGCGATCGCGAGCATTTTGGTGGTAGGACTCGGTATCCCGTTGTGGCAATGGCATCAAAGCAATTAGCAATTAGCGATAGTTGATTTTTTACAAACACAAGTGAAAGGAGTGCGGCTCGTGCAATTACAAAAAATGCTACTAGGAATAGTTGCAAGTACAAGCGTTGTCAGCTTGGGCATAGCTGGATGCACGCCACCCGAACTAAAAGCTGAGGCACAAACACCGACTTCGACAACTCAATCTCCAGCAACAGCTCCGACAACTTCGCCCCAGGAATATCAGTCCAGTATTCCTTACGTTCCAACACCTCAACCTGTTGTAGATGCAATGCTGAAAATAGCAAATGTGGGCAAGGATGACATAATTTACGACCTGGGTAGCGGTGATGGGCGAATTCCGGTGACGGCTGCCCAAAGATATGGAGCGCGAGGAGTTGGTATAGAGATCGATCCAGAACTTGTTGCACAGGCGAATCAGAATGCCAAAGCAGCAGGAGTGAGCGATCGCGTCCAGTTTCGCAACTCAGACTTATTCAAAACCGACATGAGCGAAGCAACAGTAGTGACGCTCTATCTACTGACAGAGAACAACATCAAACTGCGTCCCAAGCTGTTGCAAGAACTCAAACCAGGTACTCGCATTGTTTCTCACAACTACGGCATGGGCGATTGGAAACCTGAAAGAGTCGAGCAAGTAGACGGCAGAACGATTTACTTGTGGACTGTACCTGAAAGGGAGCAGAGGGGCAGTGACCAGCGACCAGCGACCAGTGACCAGTGACCAGTGACCAGTGACCAGCGACCAGTGACCAGTGACCAGTGACCAGTGACCAGTGACCAGTGACCAGTGACCAGTGACCAGTGACCAGTGACCAATGACTAATGACAAATAATAAAGGATAATCCAATGAACGTTCAAAATCGAACTAATTCAATCAAAAAATTAGCTGGATTGGCAGCAGGACTGACGATCTTGCCAATTATTGCTGCTTGCGAACCTCAGCAAACTGCACAAACACCTCCTGCTACTGCGCCGACTGCGGAAGCTACGCCAGGGGCTACTACACAATCTCCTGCTGCTCCAACTGCGCCTCCCGCCGCTCAAGCAGAGGCAGATGACAACCATGTCGTTGATGTAGTACAGGCAAATCCTTCGCTGAAAACCCTTGCTTCTGTCATTGATGAAACAGATGCTAACGAAGTCTTAGAACTTCAAGGTCCATACACGGTGTTTGCACCATCAGATGATGCCTTTAATGCTCTTCCCGCAGAAACTCGCCAAAGGCTACTACAACCAGAAAATCGCCAACAACTAGCGCAGATTCTTTTTTACCATGTCGTTCCTGGTCAAGTGAGCGCCAATCAGTTGCAATCGGGAGACGTGAAAACGGTAGAAGGTGCAAACGTTAACGTTAAAGTTGACCAAACAGCCAACCAAGTAACAGTGAATGATGCCACCGTGACCCAGGCAGACATTCCTGCTAGCAATGGTGTCATCCACATTGTCGATCGCGTCATCTTACCACCCAATTTCTCTATCTAATTCGCTTTTCTATCTAATTCGGTTGAGAGACGCAAAATTCTGCGTCTCTACAAGAAGATGATACGTAGAGATGAAGGAATAACTCTATGAAGGGATTAAAAGGCAAAAACGTACTGGTGACTGGTGCAAGTTCGGGCATTGGACAAGCGATCGCCATTCGCCTCGCCTCTGAAGGATGCAATATTGCCATCAATTACCGCAAAAGTCCTGATGGGGCAGAAGATACAGAAGAAATGGCAATGCAAAAAGCATGTGGAGACGTGGAAAATTGCGGCGTGAAATCTCTGCTGGTACAGGGAGATGTCTCGAAAGAAGAAGACATCATCAGCATGGTCAATACTGTAGTTGAAAGATTTGGTAGTTTAGATATTCTGGTCAACAATGCTGGAATTCAAACTGAATCTCCCTCCCACGAAATTGAAACGGTAGAATTCGATCGAGTATTAACAGTTAATTTGCGCGGTGCTTATTTGTGCGCCCGCGAAACTATCAAACAATTACTATCCCAGAATCGTTCTGGAATTATTATTAACATTTCCAGCGTTCACGAAATTATTCCCAGACCGATGTATGTCAGCTATTCCATCAGCAAAGGTGGGATGGAAAATATGACCAAAACCCTAGCTTTAGAGTATGCCAATCGAGGAATTCGAGTTAATGCCGTCGCTCCAGGCGCAACAGTTACACCAATTAACGAAGCCTGGACAAATGACCCAGAAAAGAAGGCGATCGTTGAAAGTCACATTCCGATGGGTCGTGCTGGTACTTCCGAAGAAATGGCAGCAGCAGTTGCTTTTTTAGCTTCGGATGAAGCCGCCTACATCACCGGACAAACTCTATTTGTCGATGGTGGTTTGACTTTGTACGCCGATTTTCGCGAGGCGTGGTCAGCCTGATTGATAGTCAAAAGTCAAAAGTTAAAAGTTAAAAGTTAAACGTTGAGAATTGAAAATGAATGGATTAACTTCACAAACATTGAAATTCTGGAGTGTAACAGCAACCTTTGTGACACTCGTTGCTGGATTTTCCCTGAATCAAATACCTGAAGCGATCGCTCAAGCCCAAACTCAAGCTCAATCTTCTGAAGTACAAAAATTGCTAAAAACTAAGCAATGTCCGGGTTGCAACTTGAGTGGAGCAAATCTACAAAACGCAGATTTGGACGAAGCTAACTTACAAGGTGCTAATCTCCAGAATGCTAATTTACAAAATGCAGATTTAGAAGAAGCTAACTTACAAGGTGCTAACCTACAAGGAGCTAATCTGATTCGCGCCGATCTAGAAAAGGCAAACCTACAGTCGGCTAATTTACAACAAGCTAGTCTCCAGCGAGCAGACATAGAAGGAGCAAATCTTACCAAAGCCAACATCACGGGAGCAAATTTACAACAAGCAGAATTTGAGAACACAGTCATGCCTGATGGCACAGTTAGAAATAGGTGATTTGTCTGCTTCAGCTTTGCGTTTTGAAATGACTGGAAATTACTAGGCTAGAAATGCAGACTAGACAACGGCAATTGGCAAACCGTCGCGCAGCAAAGAAAAAGCTGTGGTGGTGGATTGGTGGAGGAGTCCTTGCTTTGGCAATTCTTTGCTTGGGCTTTCTCTACCTGAGAGGGTTTTTTCGCTCGGAAGTCGAGTATAAAATTACCAATGGACCTAGTTTAGAAGATCCCCGTTTTCCACTACTAGTAGTAAGTTTATCCAATGCTTTACCTACTAGCGGTCGCTTGACTGACTATTGGAGCGGAGCAGATGCTATTTATGCTGCTCGCATAGATGCTATCAAGAGCGCCAAACGCACGATTCACTTTGAAACATACTACATGACCCCTGGTCGTCGTGCTGATGAATTTGCTGCCGCACTCAGCGATCGCGCTCAAGCAGGTGTGGAAGTACAACTTTTGATCGATGACTACGGTACTGATTCGATTCCCAGCGAGTATTGGCAAAGATTGCAGCAAGCTGGTGTTGAGGTTCGTTTTTTCCGCGAATTCGATTGGAGAGCGCCATTGGAGTATAATTCTCGCACTCATCGCAAGTTACTGTTAATTGACGGTCAACGGGTTTTAATTGGTGGTGCAGGAGTTTCAGATGATTGGGATGGCGATCCAGAAATAGGTGATACCGCTCCTTGGTTAGAATTTGAAGCAAGTTATACGGGAGAAGTCGTCAGTCTATTGGAAGGCAATTTCTTCCAAAATTGGGCATATGTTGGTGGCACGGTAGATTTGGCGCAGGATGTAATCAAAGTGCAACCAGAAAAAGGAACGCCACTTTACATCACGAACGACACGTCTACTTTGAGCGAGTCAACAATCAGAATGCTATTTCAGGTAAGCTTTTTGGCAGCTAGAGAGCGAATTTGGATTGGTAGCCCCTATTTTGTCCCCGATCGCAATACGCGCAACGTGCTAATTCAAGCCAGGCAAAAGGGGGTTGACGTGCGCGTTCTGACAATGGGACAGAAGAATGATAAGCCAATTGTACGTTTTGCTTCTCGCGAACTCTACGGCGAACTACTAGAAGCTGGGGTGCAAGTTTGCGAATATCAACCAAGTATGATGCACGCTAAACTAGCTTTAATTGACGATGACTGGGTAAGTACGGGCAGTGCAAACTTTGACCCCCGCAGCTATCATCACAATGACGAATTAAATATTTCTACTAACAATACTCAATTAATTGAAAAAACAGACAATTTATTTCAAAACGCTTTGGATAATAGCAATTATCTTACTCGCATAGAATGGCAAAATCGTTCAGCAACAGAGAAATTACTCGGTCAAATAGGGCTGATTTTCAAGCCTTTGTTGTAGTAGTTTAGTGAGAAATTTAAATTAGTTGTATAGCAATCCTATTTGATTCATGAACGTGGAGCAGGCTTCTAGCCTGCGGCAGGCTAGAAGTATACTTTACAAATCATTTAGAACTACTATAGGTAAATCTTAATAATTTTCAGGTAGGCAATGCTTACCACAATTGGCATATGTAACTCATGATGGGCGATACCTACCCTACTTGAAATGTTTTGACTTTTAACTTTTGACTTTTGACTTTATTTCAGTTCATGGAGTAAAAACATGACCGCAGAAGAAAAAAGACTGGAAGAAAATCGCACCCGTCAAGCATACTGGCGGCGCTGGGGTCCATATTTAAGCGATCGCCAATGGGGAACTGTACGCGAAGATTATAGCCAGAATGGTAATGCTTGGGATTATTTTCCCCACGAACACGCTCGGAGTCGCGCCTATCGTTGGGGAGAAGATGGGATTGCGGGAATTTCTGACAATCATCAAAGACTTTGTTTTGCGATCGCGCTTTGGAATGGAGTAGATCCAATCCTGAAAGAAAGATTATTTGGGTTAGCTGGACCTGAAGGCAATCATGGGGAAGATGTCAAAGAATATTATTTTTATCTTGACAATTCTCCCAGTCATGCCTATATGAAATATCTCTACAAATATCCTCAATCAGCATTTCCTTACACGCAATTGGTGCAAGAAAATCAGCAACGAGGATACTACGAGCCGGAATTTGAATTAGTTGATACTGGTATATTTGACAATAATCAATACTTCGATGTGTTTGTCGAATATGCTAAAAACTCTCCTGAAGATATTTTAATTCAAATTACAGTTGTCAATCGTAGTTCGGAAGAAAAAACACTTCATCTCTTACCTACTCTCTGGTTCCGCAATACTTGGGCTTGGGATAAACAGAGTGAAAAACCATCACTTCAAGTCATGAAGCCCGATCTTCTTGCCTGTGCTATTGAAGCTGCTCATCCAACTTTGGGGAAAAGATGGTTGTATTGTCAAAATGGCTGCAAGTTGTTGTTTACAGAAAATGAGACTAACTATCAAAAGCTATTTGGAGTTAGCAATAAATCTCCTTATGTCAAAGACGGGGTAAACGATTATGTTGTGGAGAATATCGAAGAGGCTATTAACCCAGAAAAAATAGGTACAAAAGCTGCTTGTTATTACTCACTGAATCTTGATGCAGGTGAAGAACAAATCATCAAGCTAAGACTCAGCGATCTCGGTAAGCTAACACATCCATTTTTAGAGTTTGATACAATTTTACAAACTCGCAAACAAGAAGCAGATGAATTTTATCAACGAATTTCTCCAGAAGAGTTGTTAGCAGATTGTCGTAACGTGCAACGACAAGCTTTTGCTGGCTTATTGTGGACAAAACAGTTTTATCACTACGTCATAGAAGATTGGTTGAATGGCGA